>JABDII010000180.1 GCA_013003805.1 Gemmatimonadales bacterium | reverse complement strand
CCTGTACCCACTTCCCTTCGCCCCGGTCACCCGCGCGCTTGAGAGGGAAGAGCACGCGGTCGGGATCGGTAACCTGGGTGAGGGTTGCCGGTCCCTTGGCACAATTCCGCCCGCGAGACCCTGGGTGCTCCGGGTTTCCCTCGAACTTCCGCACCTGATGCGAATCCTGGTCCACGTAGGCCAGGAGCCCGCACGCCGACTCGCAATTGAAACACGTGGTGGGCACCAGGCTGTAACGATGCTCCACCCGCTTGGGCCAGGCCCGCGAATCCAGCTCCACCCAGTCATCCCAACGCTCCTTGGGTGGGAAGGAGGCCAGATGAATTCGGCTCGGGCCGGGGTAGAAGGTCTCGCCGCGGCGCTCGACTTCTTCCTTCGCCGCGCGAATCCTGTCGTTCAGCTCTTTCGGCGTCATCGTCAGATCCTCACGCGAGCGGGACGGATTGTCCGGCTTGCACGTAGGCGTGCTCGTGCGCCAGCAATCCGGCGAGGGCCAGGGGTGCCGCGGCCATCCCGATCCACGGTGCCAAGACACCGCCGGCCAGGAGCACCACTCCCGTCCAGAAGAACCGGGCGTGGCGCCCGCGGATCATCTCCCACGCGGCCAGCCTGGCGTGGGCGGTGGGATGTGCCAGGGTGCCCTCGCCCAGCACGAACAAGAGGTGAATCAGGCTGCTGACCGCCAGCATCCCGAGCAGCGGAATGAAAGCGCGGGGGGCAATGCTCGGGGTGAATGGCAAGATGGCCGCCGACCCGGCAAGGACGGCTTGGACCGCGAGATGCGGTGGCAGGAGCGGGCTCTGCCACAGATCCCGCGCCTTGGCCTGGGCGAACAGATACGCAGTGTAGACCGCGGTGAGTACCGCCAACGGCACCCCGGCCACCATCAGGATCCGCTGGAGCCCGGGCAAGGCGGCGAGGCTCCCGATGAAGTGGGCCGCGAGCACGGCCCCGTAGCCGGAGATGATGATCCCACCGCGCACCAGCCAGCTCTTCGGTTGGGCGTGAGTGAAGAGGAAGTAGAACCGTTTGGGGTGCTCGAGGTCCCAAATCAGGAGAAGCCCGGTGAGCGCGAGGAAGCCGCCTGCCATGATCGGGGCGACCCACTGCCAGAGCGCGTTCGATGCGGGAATCACACCCAAGAACACCAAGAACAGCGGCACGAGGTAGGCCCCGGCCGCGATGCCCTTGGTCCAGGTATACAGACTGACGCGATAGTCCCACGGGGCCATGTGGGGAACGTCGTACGCCAGCACTGCCGCCGCCGAGCTGTTGCCGTGGTTGGGATGTCCGGAGACCACGGCGTGTGCTCCCTCGCGCTGTTCGCTCCACATGAACAACCCACCCGGCGGTCGCATCGCAGCAATGGGATCGAGCGTGGTCTGGTGCGCGCCGTTATAGAACAGCTTGGGTCTGGTCTCCTTCTCCGGCCTCCGGACGGCCACGGGGCCGCGCTTCACCAACTCGGCCACGCGCGACGCCGGCTGGTTCAGGTCGCCCACCAGGATCGCCTCGGTAGGACACACCACCACGCACGCCGGCTCGAGTCCTACGTCGAGTCGATGCGCGCAAAAGTTGCATTTCTCGGCTGAATGATCCTCTGGATTGATAAAGATCGCGTCGTAGGGACACGCGGCGATGCACGCCTTGCACCCGATGCAGATGGCCTTGTCGAAATCGACGATCCCATCGGGCCGCTGATGCATCGCGCGCGTGGGACAGGCTTCGACACACGGCGGATCTTCACATTGGTTGCACCGGGTGACCTGGAACGCGCGCCGTGCCTCGGGGAAGGTGCCGACGTCGACGTACTTGACGTAGGTCCGATTGACCGATAGCGGGACTTCATTCTCGGACTTACAGGCGGTGCTGCAGGCATGGCATCCGATGCAGCGCGTGTGATCGATGACCTTGCCCCACTGAGCCGCCGTATCCATCTGTGCTGCGACAGCTGCTTCCGGCATCGCAAAGCTCCCGAGAGACGGATGGGTTCGATGACGACTTCCGACTGGAATGCCCGAACATTAACGCGGCCGGCGGCCGGCACAAGAAGTATGAAGACCTCCTTATAAACAATCTTCGGATTGTCTTAGGAGAACCTCAGAGACCCTTCACGACATTCTCCCAATCGCTTCAAGGGACGACATGTATCCTCCAGGCGGTGATATAGGAATATCGCCATGTCCGAACATCTCGCATGGAAAAGGGGGATCGCGTGCGTCTCGCATTCAGTGGAAGGTGGCGCTCGAGTCTCGCCGGCCTGGGAGCCCTCGTCGCCGTCGGTATCGCGCCGAGCCTACCAGGGGTCGGCACTCTGGCCGTCGCGCAGGAGCGCCAAGCCTATGGCGTTTACCTCCGATTGGTCGAGCAGGCCACCGGCAGCTTCGATGACGCCGTCGCAGCGCTCCGCCGGGGGCTCGGTGAGAGCGACTGGGCCGTCCTGGCCGATTACGAGATTGGGGTCAACCCCGACAGATGCAGCTACCGCGGCCACGTCTTCGTGGTGCACTCACCGGCCTACGCCG
>JABDII010000117.1 GCA_013003805.1 Gemmatimonadales bacterium | reverse complement strand
TGGCGTCGGCCCCGCTGGCCGCTTTGGACGATCACGCTTGCTGCACTGGCCCTGGCGACGTACCTGGGATTGCTACTCGGAGGTTACCTGCGGGCCCCGGCGCTGCTCCAGCCGGTGGTCGAGTGGTGGTGGGAGCGCTGGTGAGCATTGTGGGAGTGGGGATCGACCTGATCGACTTGAGCCGAGCCGAGCAGCTGCTCGAGCGCAAAGGGTCGAGGGCGTTGCGGCGGTTGTTGACCGAATCGGAGCGTCGTTCGATCCAGCACCGCAGACCATTGGTGCAGCACTTCGCTTCCCGCCTGGCCGCCAAGGAGGCTGTCTATAAGGCGCTCCAGGGTCTCCCGGACACCCGGGGCATTGGCTGGCGTGACATCGAAGTGGAGCGGGGCCCTACCGGGAGGCCGTCAGTCCGGCTTCACGGGACCGCCGCCCGTGTCATGGCGGCATATCCCGACCTCTCCATTCATCTCGCCCTGAGCCACTCGGCTACGACCGCGGGGGCGGTTGCGGTGCTCGAAGTTGGGACCCCGGGATCTAGGCCGATCAGCGGCTCGACGAGCTAGCTCTTGCTTGGCTTGGTGAGATAGGGCCCCGGATCGAGCGTCCCTTCTTTCCACCGCATGAGAAGTATGCCGCCGAGGACAATGAGCAGAACACTCATTGCCTGGGACACGGTGAACGGCCCGAGCAGGCGATCATCCTTCGCGCGCAGAAACTCGATGAAGAATCGCTCAGTCCCGGCCAGTGTTAGATAGAGTGCGAAGAGCCACCCGGTTGCACGTGCGGTGCGGCGAAGTTTCCACAGAAACCCGAAGACGACCAGCATGATGGCGACTTCGTACAACTGGGTTGGGTGGACGGCAAGTACGGTACTCGGGTCAACGCCCGGCGGTGCAGTGACCCCGAAGAGGTTTTGGATATTTCCGGCCGTTGATGGTGGGAGACCCTCGGGGAACCGCACGCCCCAGGCGACATCCGTGGGGCGGCCATAGTCGTCGTTGACTAGGAAACACCCCACTCGACCCAGCGCATATGCCGCAGCGAGGGCGGGCGCCGCCAGTTGGAAGGTCCAACGGGCAGGAACCCGAAGGCGCCACCCATTGAGTAGCACCGCGAGTGCACCTCCAACGAACCCGCCATACCAGACTAGGCCGCCGCGCGACAGAAACGCATCCACATCTTGCGTGAGGGCGACGTACCATAGCTTCGCCCCAAGAATCCCACCGATGACGGCGGCGACAACGATGTCGGCGGCGTACTCTTGGTTCCACTCGCGCCGCTTGAGTTCGAGGCGGATGAGCCACCCACCCACGAGGAACCCGACCATCATCATGATGCCGTAGCCGGTGACGGTGAGGGGGCCGAAATGCAGGATAAAGGGATAAACGGTCATGACGCGGTCGCCGGTACGGGCGGTGAAGGATGCAGGCCGGGTATTGGCAGATCATCGCGAGGTGCGAGCGACCACGGACTCCGCTCACCACGCTCGAGCCGCCACGCCCCGGCGGCGGCAATCATTGCGGCGTTATCGGTGTTGAGTCGGGGTGACGCAGTGACGACGGTGGCACGGTCGGCGAGTCGCTGAGTCATGGCGTCGATCAGGGCCCGATTACATGCGACGCCGCCTCCCACGACGACCGTGTGGGAGCCGAGGGTGTCTGCTGCACGGGCGGTCTTCTCCACAAGGACCTCGATCACCGCATCTTGAAATCCACGAGCGATGTCGGCTCGGGCCGCATCGAGGTTGTCGAGGCCCCTGACGGTCCGGACGACAGCCGTCTTGAGGCCACTGAAGGAGAAGGCGTAAGGATCGCGATCCGCAGCCAGCGCACGCAACATCGGTCGGGGGAACACATATCGCCCGGACTCTCCCTCCGCCGCCAGTCGCTCGATGACCGGGCCGCCGGGATATCCCAAGCCGAGTAGCTTGGCCACCTTATCGAAGGCCTCGCCCGCCGCATCGTCACGCGTTTCGCCCAGCATGTAGTATTCGCCCCAATGGCGGACCTCGATCAGCATGGTATGTCCTCCGCTGACGAGGAGGCAGAGGAACGGTGGAACGACATCGTGTTCGAGCGTTGGCGCGAAGATGTGACCTTCCAGGTGGTTCACCCCGATCAAGGGAAGGTCGAGGCTGTAGGCCAGAGTCTTCCCATACATCACACCAACCAAGAGAGCGCCGACGAGGCCTGGCCCCGCGGTGACCGCCACGCCTCCGAGTTGACGCAGGTCCACGCCGGCTTCTTGGAGGGTTTGCTCCACGACGACGCCCAGCGTTTTCAGGTGCTCTCGGCTGGCCAGTTCCGGGACGACGCCCCCAAATACGCGATGGACGTCCTGTGACAAGATGACGAGGCTGTCGAGAGTGGGCCGAGACCGATCGGAGCGTAAGACCGCGGCGGAGGTTTCGTCGCAGGATGTCTCGATGCCCAGAATGAGAGCTGACACGGGCCGCTCGGGGCGCGCGTTTGCAGTGGCGATCAGCTTGGCGCCCGTGGCTGGGCGGCGTCTTCCTCGAGCAGACGCTCGATTCGGTCGCGGTTGACTCGAGAATTCCAATCTTCCCGCCCGATGATTCGGCGCTTTATGACGCCGTTCTTGTCCAGCAGGAAACTCTCGGGCACCCCCGTCGTCTGAAAGACCTGCTGGATGCGGGTGGACGGATCGTGCAGGATATCGAAATCGAGACCTAGTTCGTTAGCAAACTCGATCACGGGGTCGCTGCTTCCCTCATCGATACTTACGGCGGCAATCCTGAATCCGCGGGACGCGAGATCCTGGTAGACTGCCTGCATGTCCGGCATCTCGGTCCGGCACGGAACACACCAGGTAGCCCAAATGTTCAGGAGAGTCACCTGACCGGTGTACCGTTCACTGAGCGAGATCGTGTCACCGGTGGCGAGTTCGATGACCGTGAAGTCCGGCGCCTGCGTGCCGGGCTTGACCTGGTCGATTCCCTTCCCGATTCGAACCAGGGCACTCGCACCGGCCACGAGGCCGACACCCAGAATTGCTACGATCAACCACTGCCGTGACATACGCTTTATGCCTCGCTCGTGCATTCGGTCTTGAGTTCACGGACGGCTTGGGCGGGATCCTGAGCCCCGAAGACAGCCGTACCCGCAACGAAGGTATCCGCTCCCGCTTCCCATGCCGTCCGAATGGTGGCGCGAGTTATCCCCCCATCTACTTCCAGACGAGCGCGGGAGCCACGCGCGTCCAGCAGGGCTCGAATGCGCCGGATTTTGTCCGTTGACGCCGGGAGATACCCTTGGCCGCCGTACCCCGGGTTCACCGTCATCACCAGCACTAGGTCAACATCGTCCACGACCTCTTCCAACAGGCCGAGCGGCGTCCCCGGGTTCATAGCAACGCCAGCGAGCATGCCCCGGTTCCGAATGGCGGCGAGGTGCCGTTGGAGATGAATCGTGGCCTCGGGATGCAGCGTGAAGATACCGGCCCCTGCGGCCGCGAACTCCTCAATATAGCGCTCCGGCTGTTCGACCATGAGATGGACGTCGAGCGGCAAGTCGGTGATACGGCGAAGTGCGCGAATCAGCGGGCTTCCGAACGTGATTGTGGGTGTGAAGTGGCCGTCCATGACGTCGACATGGATCCAATCGGCTCCCCCGCGAACCACCTGCTCGACCTGCTCCGAGAGCCGCGCGAGATCGGCGGCGAGGACGCTTGGCGCAATGCAGCTATTCATGGTTGTCCCAGTCGTGCAAACACGAGATTCACTCTTCCCCCCTTCGGCGACAGCGTGCCGGGGGCCGGCCGTTGGTCGATGATAAGGCCTGCCTCACCCTCGAGCACACTCCGCGTGGTCACCCGTCCGGCGGTGAGGCCAACGATCTCGAGGCGCTCCCAGGCCTCGGAATGCGTGAGGCCACGGAGATCCGGCACGATGATATTAGCCGGGCCGCGGCTCACGACCAACGTGACGGCGGTACCGGGGACCCGTGCGACACCGGCCCGGGGCCGAGTGGCGACGATCGTCCCGGGGTCGGCGAGCGCTGCGATCGTATCCAGCCGGCGTACCCTGAAGCTGGCTGTCTCGAGCACCTCCCGCGCGAGCGGGGTCGCGAGGCCGGTGACATCCGGGATGGGATGCGCCGAGGCGCCACTGCTCACGGTCAAGCGCACCACGGCCCCGTCCGGGAGCACAACGCCGGGCGGTGGGTCCTGCCAGATGACCGTTCCGGAAGGGAGCGTGGGATGGTCCTCGGTTTCCACCACGCGTCCGCGGAGTCCGACCTGGATGAGGGCGTCGAGCGCCTCCGCCTGAGGGCGCTCTAACACCCGGGGGGTGGCCCGGTCCGTGCTCACCACCGGGGCGGGGAAGAGCCAGATCATGGTGGCCAGGTATCCAACCACGGCCGCAACCACGATCCAAACACCGTTCGTGGCGACACGCCTGGCCCGATGGCCCGTGAGCGCAGGCGATGTGGTGTGACGACGGAACTTCATGCCGCGTCCCGGCGTAAGCGGGCGGCATAGGATCCGTCCATCCCGTGGACGTGGGGCAGAATGGTCAGGTCTCCCGCTGGCGACAACAACACTGCCGGGACCGACCCCGATGACTCACGCACGAACTCGGTGTGTTCAGAGAGGAAGCGGTCGACTTGCTGTTCGTTCTCCTCTGGTTCGAGTGAGCACGTGGCGTAGACCAGGAGCCCCCCTGGGCGGACGGCACCGGCTACTCGTGTGAGGAGCTTCCGCTGGATTTCTGTCAGCCGCTCCAATGCCCGAGTGGACACACGCGTGCGGGCATCGGGATGCCGCGCCATTGTTCCCGTGGCGAGACATGGGGCATCCAGCACCGCGAGGTCGACCGGTCTCACGGGAGGACGTGCCGCGTCGGCGAGGATCGGTCGCTCCCGCCCGCTTCCCGCTCGCTGGACATTCTCCAACAGACGTCGCAGCCGGTCCCGTTGAATCTCCGCCGCAATGACAGACCGGGTGACCCGCCCCAATGCGATGGCCTTGCCGCCTGGTGCGGCGCAGGCGTCGAACACGAGGTCATCTGGCCTGGGATCGATGAATTGCAGGACGAGAGCCTGTGCCGGATCCTGAATGTGAAAGTCCCCGGTGTCGTAGCCGGGAAGTTCCCTCGGTCGGCCGGCCTCGACGGAAAGGCCAGCCTCAAACGGGGCTGCCGTACATTCAATGTTCCGAGCATCCAACTGGGTTCTGATCTCCGCGAGATCCCGCCGGGCAGGTTGAAGCACCAGGCGAGGTTTGTGGTTGTTCCATTCGAGCAGTCGTCGCGTTGCCTCGGGACCGAATCTGCCGACCCAGCGTTCTACCAGCCAGGGCGGATGGGCGTATGCGGTGGCGAACTCGGCTGGTGCCATCGATGGCGATGGCATCCGCTCGTCGAGCGGTAACCTGCGAAGCACCGCGTTGACGAATCCACTCGCTCGGGCGCCGCGGAGTTCTTTGGCGAGCGTAACCGATGTGCTGACAGCCGCATGCGGCGGTATGCGATCCAGGACGGTGAGTTGGTACGCGCCGAGTCGAAGGACGTCCTTGAGCGGCGGAGCGACGGTGGCCCAGCCTCCGGATACGAGTGGTCCGAGACGCTGGTCGAGTGCGCCACTTTGCCGCAGTATTCCGGCCGCTAATTCATGCGCCAGCCGGCGATCGGCGTCGGGCAGCTCGGCGAATGCTTGCTCGCAGGCCGCTTCGAAATCGCTGCCGCGGCGGACCCGATCCAGCACCAGCAGAGCTGCTCGCCGAGGGGAAAGACCGGGTGTCTGGGTCGTGGGAGAGTGACGTGGGGACACGGACGCGCAGCTAGTCGAGCATACCGCGCGTCGGGCTCGAGGGCACGGCGACCTCGCGCCGCGGCATGCGACCGGCAAGAAATGCGTTGCGGCCGGCCTCGACGGCGTGTCGCATGGCTCGCGCCATGACGACCGGGTGCTCCGCCTCGGCGATTGCCGTGTTCATCAGAATGCCATCAACCCCTTGCTCCATCGTGACGCAAGCATCGGATGCCGTTCCGACACCGGCGTCGACGATCACGGGTACGGAGAGCCTTCGCTTGATGGTGCGAATGCCGTACGGATTGAGCAATCCCAAGCCGCTTCCGATGGGCGAAGCGAGGGGCATCACGGCGGCCGCACCGGCGTCTTCCAACC
>JABDII010000097.1 GCA_013003805.1 Gemmatimonadales bacterium | reverse complement strand
GCTATTGGCTAGGTGCAGGGTGGGATCGCTTAAGGGCTGCCTGCTATTGGCCAATGGTTACTGGCTGACCCGTCCAGAGACCAATAGGTAATAGCCAATAGCCAATAGCTTCTCACCGTGCGCTCTCACCTACCCCGGCCTCCTCACCCCCAACTTCTTCATCCGATACGCCAGGGGCGTCGGCTTGACGCCGAGCAATTCGGCGGCGCCGCCGGGACCATAGACCTTCCAGTTGGTCTGGGTGAGGGCGGCCAGGGTGTTCCGGCGCTCCTGATCGCGCAGTTGCTCGGGCGAGAGTACTTCTCCGGCAATCGCGTCGACCGGTTGCGACACGGAATCAACCGTGCCTGCGGCGAAGGCCGAACGGTCGAACCGGACCACCCTGCCCCGCGCCGTGATCACCGCGCGTTCGATCACGTTCTGGAGCTCACGGACGTTGCCGGGCCAGTCGTAGCGCTTGAGGAGTTCGAGATCGGACTTCCGGAGCCCGAGTCCCTCTCGGCCGAACCGGGCGGCGGCGGCCTCCAGAAAATGCTGTGCCAAGATCGTCAGGTCTTCGGGCCGCTCGCGGAGCGGCGGCACGGTGATTGGAAAGACGTTCAGCCGATAGTACAGGTCCTCGCGAAACCGCCCTTCCTTTACATCGGCCATCAAGTCGTGGTTGGTGGCGGCGAGGATCCGGACATTGACAGTACGAGTCCGGTCTTCCCCCACCCGCTCGTACTCTCCCTCCTGTAACACGCGGAGCAGCTTGCCCTGCACCTGGAGCGGGATCTCGCCCACCTCGTCGAGAAATAGCGTCCCGCCATCGGCCGCCTCGAACCGACCGGCCCGGTCCTTGACCGCGCCGGTGAATGCGCCCTTCGCGTGGCCGAAGAATTCGCTCTCGTAGAGCTCACGCGGGATGGACGCGCAATTGACCGTGATGAGCGGGCGATCCTTCCGGCTACTGCCGCCGTGGATTTCGCGCGCCACCAGACTCTTGCCCACGCCCGATTCGCCGAGGATCAAGACCGTCGCATCGGTGGGCGCGACCAGTTCGATCTGTTCCTCGATGGCGCGAAGTGCGGGACTGGTGCCGATCAAGTCGCCGAACGCGCGGGCCTCATCGATGGCCTCGCGCAAGTACGCGTTCTCCAATTCGAGCTGTTGGCGGAGCAGTTGGATCTCGTCGAACGCATTGGCGTTGGCGATCGCGGCCGCCGCGTGATCGGCCACCAAGCGAAGCCAGTCGACATGATCCTGCGCCCAGGGTGCTCGGCTGAACACCGCGAGCACGCCGAGGATTTCCCCGTGATGTTCCAGCGGGTGGCCACCGAACCCGCGAATGCCTTCGCGCCGCGCCCAGTCCGGATCGACGATCCACTTCGTGTCCGACTGCACGTCTTCCAGCGCCAGCGTCTCGCCGGTCGCTATCCGACCCACCTTGCGCACACCGAGCGGGAAGCGGCGGAACCGGCCATTCAGTCGCGTCCAATCCGCCAGCGGATCGGTCTTCGACCGTCCAGCGCTTGCCACCAAGTGGAGGCACCGGACCTTGCTGGGGCACTCCCGCGCCAGATGACACTCGGCGCAGATGTCTCCGGGCCGGATTAACCAGACCCGCGCAAGCGCCACCGTGTCGAGCTTGGCGAGGCGCCGCACCAGACACTCGAGCAGGAGTGATAGGTCCTGCTCCCGCGCCAACTCCAAGAGCAGGTCCTTGATCGATTCGAGGTCGAGCTGGTTGGCTACCCGTTCGGCCATGCGCCAACCTACGCAAAATTTCGTGGTACAGCAACAAGATATTGTGAATCACAAATATTCGTTGTGGTTCTGGATCTTGCTCCGTCTCCCTAAACGCTTGTAAAACATCACCTTATGCCGACAGGCGCGGTTCGGCACGGTCGCTGCCTCTCTAAGGGTGTGAATCGACCAACTCAACAAGGAGACGACGATGTCACTCCCCGACCCTGGCATGACGGTTGACGATCGGACCGCACTGGTCATCACGGACCCGCAGAACGACTTCCTGAGCCCGAACGGCGTCGCGTGGCCCCTGGTGGGCGACAACGTGAAGGCCAACGGTACGGTCGAGAACCAGGCCCGCCTGTTTCGCGCGGCCAAGGAGAACGACATCCCCGTCTTCGTGTCGCCGCACTACTACTACCCCTCCGATCACGGCTGGAAGTTCGAGGGCGCACTCGAAGCGATGATGCACAACATCGGCATGTTCGATCGCAAGGGCCCCCTCGATCTCGACGGGTTCGAGGGATCGGGCGCCGACTGGGTGTCCGACTTGAAGCCGTACGTGGCCGACGGTGAGACCATCGTGTGCAGCCCGCACAAGGTGTTCGGGCCCGAGGCCAACGACTTGGTACTTCAGCTTCGGAAGCGCGGCATCGACAAGATCATCCTGGGCGGCATGTCGGCCAACCTGTGCGTCGAGTCGCACCTGCGTGAGCTGTTGGAACAGGGCTTCGAGGTGGCGGTGGTGAAGGACGCGACCGCGGCCGCGCAGACGCCCGAGCTGGACGGCTATCAGGCGGCGCTCACCAACTTCCGCATGATCGCGAACACCGTCTGGACTACCGACCAAGCATTGGAAGCGATCGCGGCGGCCGCGCCGGTAGCGGTGGCCGGCTGACTTGAGTCAACCAATTGCAGCGTGACCAACGATAGGGAGAGCACCATGGCCACCACCACCCGCACCAATCGACGCAAGGGCTTGATCATCGGCCTCGCCATACTGGGCCTGGCCACGTTCGCGATAGCCGGAACCTACGGAACCAAGCAGCCGACGGAACCCGAACCCACTACGG
>JABDII010000082.1 GCA_013003805.1 Gemmatimonadales bacterium | reverse complement strand
GGGCGTGACTCCCGATCCGATGAGGTGCCGGTTTTCTATGCGGTAGACGAGGTTACCCGAACTGGCCGCCCTCGAGCCAAACACTCTCCAGGTGCCGAAGACGCGGAAAATGCCGCTGGCCGCTTGTGTGTCGGTGGTGCTGTAGTTGGAGAACTGGTTCATCAACGAATAGTCGACGCCGACGGCGAGCCGGAGCTTGTCGTTGAGCTTCCGCTTCAGCCGATAGTACCCGCCGAGCCATTGCCTCGCGAAGTTGACTTCGAACAGCGGGTCTTTCTTCAGGTCGTCATCCACGAGGTCCGCACCGACCGAGGTGGCCCCCCCGTGGACGACGACGTCCTCGTATCCCGATTTGAACCGTGTCGTGTCCGATGTTTGGGCTACGACGGGCGGCGGTTCGATGGCCCCTCCGAGCAGAGCCAGGAAAAGCGTGGATATCCACCGAGCCAACGGCCCGATCGGGTCGCGGAAGATCGGAGATTGTATCGTCACGACAGCCCGACTGCCCCTGCTGCACGAGCGGGTTCAGCTGGGCGAGACGGACGGCGCACTCGAACCCGAAGGACCGGTCATCGAGTTCGCCCGTCTACGTCCGCTAAAGGTACTCGCGACAAGCCTTAGCATCACTTCGGGAACAGACCCTTGGCCTGCAACCGGAGCTGCCAGTCGGCCCCGAATTCGGGTTTCACGGCGATGTAGAAGAGCTGTATCTGAAAGTCGACTGGAATCTTCCCCACGCGGGCCACCTTTCCAGCACCGCCTCCGAGCGGAACGGTCCACTGCTCACCGCTCTCCGCCTCCCAATTCGCGGTGATGATGGGCGACGTCGTCAGGTACCAACCGTTCTTGATGTTGTAGTTCAGGAAGACCTGCGAGAAGAAGAAGTTGACGTCGGACCGGTCGCTGGCGCCGGCAAAAGACCACGTGTTCTGGGCCAGCGCGCCGATCACCCATTTGCCCGGCGCGGTGAGCAGGATGGCCCCCGGACCCGCTTGCCACTTGCCGGTTCCCAGGCGGTCGTCTGTAGCTGTCGGAAAGATGAGAGCGACACCCAGGCCCCAGATCACCTTCCCGGGCGCGGCCGGCGATAGAAATCCCTCGTAAGTGATGTCGCCGAGTCCCGATTTGCTCCCGCTTCCTTCTACGACCTCGCCCTGCCACTTCACCGGGATGATGCCCCGGTTGATGATATTGAACTTGCCCACGGTCACGGGGATCACGGGCTGGATGTTCAGGGTGTTGTTGGTCGTCTCGTTCGGGCCGACCTTGAAGTCGGTGTTGTTTTGAAGCGGCAGATTGTAGATGTTGCCGACCGGGTTCTGGGATACCTTCGCCAGGTCCGCGTCGGATTCCTGTCCGAGCACCGGCCCGGCCCCGATAAAGGTTGTCGCTATAACGAAGAGAAGACGCCGAACGTAGCCCGCGGGTTGAAATCCCTCCGACTGCTTCATAAAACCTCCTCTGTATTGTAAGCGGCCGCGCCTATCAGATTCGCGCCGCTATTACGGCAGTTTCTTTTGCAGGCCTGGATAGTAATCCCGCCTGTTCACCAAACTAGGATCCGGCGTGTACCAGAACGGCGACGACCAGGCACGCTCCTGGATGCTGACCGGGGTGCCGTCGGGAATCGCGACCCCGAGCTGGACGGCGTCGAAGGTCGACCAGCGCGGTGTGGGGATCTCGATCACCCGGACGTAGTAGACCGCGTGCTGCGACGGATCGAAGTCCGGGTCACTCCACACGGCGCTCAATTGCGAGTCGCCGATGCTGTTCGTATAGGTCGCGGTCGAGGCGTCAACGGTGTTGCCGACGGGCGGCAGCACACCGGTGGTGGCGTCGGGGGTGCGATTGTCGGACCACACGACGTCGTAGACCTGTTCGAAGGCGTGCCCGTCCCGGTACCAGCCCTTGACGACCTGGATACGGTCGAGGTTGCCGCTCTCGGGGTCCTTCATCGCCCAGATCATGAACGTCGGCGCCGAGGCGCCGTCCGGCATGGCGGGCAGATCAAGGCCCATGTGGACCCCGTTCGAGTAGCCCCGGGAGACCCAGTCATCGCTCTGCAGGTCGTCGGCGGTGAAGCTCCAGCCGCCAAAGGCGCGCAGCCGGATGAGCGGACCCGAGGTGCCGAAGGTCTCCTTGCGCACAATGGCGTCGAAGATCCCCTCGCGGGTGTTCTCATCCGCCCACACGCCGGTCGCGCCCGGCGTGCCGAAGGCGATCGGCGCCTCGCCGGCCACCGAGCCGGTCGATCCGAGACGGATTTCCGGCGTCTTATCGGTGTTGCCGTGCACGCCCGTGTAGTTGAACTCCTCGTTATCCGGAAAGGCGTTATGGGTGTCTCCGCCCGAGACGATGCCATACTTGAAGGGATTGGCGCCGATCATCTCCTGGAAGCCGACGCCGTCGATCAGCGCCCGCCGCACGAAGCTGTTGTCGATCTTGCCCAGCACACCGCCGGAACCGAGCAGGTGCTTGAAGCCCATCTCGAAGTTTGCGAATTCATCTTTGGGCGACAGCGCCGGGTGCGTCTCCGAGGCGCCCTTCGTCTGGACGATCTCGGTGGCCGGCGTGTTGCGGTTCGACCGTTCGGCCCACCCCTTGTCGATCGGCGTGCCGTAGGACGTCGTCGTGGCGTACATCAGGCTGTTACTGACGTTGGCGTTGTGGGGGATCGAGAAGTTCTCGTGCCCCATCGCGCGCTGGACCTCCTGATAGGTCCACAGGTCCTCCCGCTTCGTGGAGTTGAATGACGAAAAGATCGCGTCAGGCCCAGCGGAGTCCCGGAAAAACACGTTGTGGTGCAGGTTCTGGGACATCGGCTGCGAACTCCACTCGAACGCGATCAACGTCGTGAACGTACCCGGCTCGTAGTGGCGGTTGGCGGCCGCCTTCTGCTCCTCCCAGACCTGGGACATGACGGTGGGATCAGTCAGGTACGTGAGCGGGTCGTTTACGGAGGCTGACGTAATGATCTGCTGGAAGGCCGCCTCTCCTTCGCCACCGGCGATCAGCCTGCTGATCGGCGTGTCCCGTAGGGGGCTATTCTCATCGAGCAGCAGAGGCATCATCCCGAGATACTCGGCATGGTCCGTCACCGCGCACCAATCGTACGGGGTGCTCTTCTGCACCACCTCGCCGGTTGTGCTCTTCGTGATCGCTTCGCCCTTGCAAAAGCGGTAGGCTTCGTCCGGTGTGTTGCGGGTGCCGAAGGAAAACGCGTCGGGCGAGTTCATGGTGTGCAGGTGCTGCTCGCCGAAGTAGACCTGGCGCAGCGCTGGGTCGGGCGTCGAGTCCTGGCCGGCCGCCGGAGCGATAAACCAGAAACCGGCGAACACGGCCAAACCTAACGGTTTCAACATCATTTCTCTCCCATCGTTGCGCCCCCCCCCGCTGGAATAGCGGAGGGGTTCACAAAGATTGCCTTCGTTGTTCCGCCCTAGTTACCGGTCGGCGTGTACCAGATCGGCGAGCTCCAAGCCCGTTCCTGGATCGTGGCCGGCACCAGCGTCGATAGCGGGAGGTTGTTCCGGGCCGCGTCGTATGTGGACCAGCGCGGCGTCGGAATCTCCAGCACGCGCACGTAGTACGCGGCACGCAGGGTCGGGTCGAAGTCCGGGTCGGTCCACACGGCGCTCAACTCGGTGTCGCCGATGTCGTTGGTGTACCTGGCCGTCGTGACATCCACCGTGTTGCCAACCGGAGGCACCGTGCCGTCGGCCGCGACCGTGCGTCCGTCCGAGAGGGCAACGTCGTAGATCCACTCGACGGGCTGATTCGTGCGGGCGTCACTCCCGACCTTGATGATCTGGATCCGATCCAGGTTGCCGCTCTCCGGGTCCTTCAACGCCTTGACCATGAAGGTTGGCGCGCTGGCCCCCGCCGGCATGGCCGGCAGGTCCCCGCCCATCGGTATCCCGTCGGCGTAGCCCGTGGATACCCAGTCGTCGCCATCTAGGTCGCTTTGGGTGAAGCTCCACCCGCCGAACAAGCGCAGCCGGATCAACGTGCCGGACGTGCCGTAGGTCTCTTTGCGCATCATGCCGTCGAAGATCCCGGCGCGGGTGTTCTCGTCGGCCCACACGGCCGTCGTGGCCGCGGCGCTGACGATCGGGTTGGCCTCGCCGGTGGGACTCGGCGCCGGGTTGAGCCGCTTCTCGGGCGTGTCGTCGACGATGCCGTGCGCGCCGTTGAAGCCCCACTCCTCGTTGCCCTGGTAGCCCGAGTGGAAATCCGCTCCCCCCACGAGTCCGTATTTGAACGGGTTGTAGCCGAGTTGTTTCTCGAACTTGAGGCCGTCGGCCAACGCCTGGCGGAAGAACCCGTACTTGACCGCACTCGGGACACCGACATTGATCATGTTCGAGAACATCTCGAACTCGGCAAACTCATCGTTCGGTGACAGCACCGGGTGAGCGTCCGACTGGCCCTTGGTTTGCGCGATCTCGAACAGCGGCTCGTTCAGCTGCCGGCGCCGCGCGTAGCGCTCGTCGATTGGCCCGCCGTGGAACTTGTTCGGCGAGAACATCCAGCCGTCGGACACATTGGAGTTGTGCGGGATGGCGAACGTCTCGATCCCCATGTTGCGCTGGACCTCGAGGTAGGTCCACAGGTCCTCCGGAT
>JABDII010000072.1 GCA_013003805.1 Gemmatimonadales bacterium | reverse complement strand
CTCTATCGCAAGGCCCTCGATCGCTATTCCAGGGTTCCCGTTACTCACTTGCTCGGCCGCCTGGAAGGCGGGGGTGCTCAGGCAGTCCGGAACTTTTTCGAACGCTTGATCGCCTACCAATCACGTCCGCAGCCGCCGGCGTGCTTTATGGTGGCCGCCGCGATCGAGCTGGCTCCCCGCGACCACGGGGTGCGTCTCAGGGTCAACGAGCACTTCCGACGGCTCGAGGCAGCCTTCTTCGCGGCGTTCGCCGACGGGAAGTCGGATGGCGCCCTCTCGGGCCTGAGCCTCACAGACCCCCGTGCGGCGGCCCGCCTGCTTACCTCAGCCACCCTGGGGCTCCTGGTCAGCGCCAGGGGTGGCATGCCTCCGGGGACCCTGAGCCAGATGGCCAATGCCGCACTCTTGGGAGCAGGCGTACGAATTCTTGACTGAATAGTCTATAATAGATCAGGCGGCGGGTCGCCGGTGGGTCCCAGGGTCCCGCCCGGCGCAGGGACATCGATATCGGCCGTGCTTGACTCTGCATTGGTGCGCTGGACCAGGAGAGACAGGGCCACGAAGTCATAGATGGCGTGAACTACGATGGGCACGAGCAGGTTGCCAGTCCGAAGAAAAAGCCACCCCAGATATAGACCAATCAAGCCGGCAAGCACCGCGTAGGTTGCCGTCACGAAGTGTACCAAGCCGAACAGGGCACTCACCAGGAGAAGTGCGGGCCAGGGCCCGAGGGGTCCGGCGAGGGCGGACTGGAGCACGCCTCTGAACAGGCTCTCCTCCCCAATTCCGGCAACCAGTGAGAGGAGCAGGAGCGTGCCACTCGAGGCTCCCGCGAACAGGGGACCGATCAGCTCTTCCACCGTGCGCACTAGTCCCGCCAGGTGGACGTTCTCGGTGCGCAGAAGCCAACGCAAGGCGATGAGTGGCGGCAGGGTTGCTAGCGCACCCCAAAGAAGGGGGCGCCACCCGACTTCGACGGTGCCGAACGCCGTCTCGCCCAGAAGCCATCCGAGGGCGAGCGCCAGCAGGACGAGCCCGCCCTCGAAGAGAATCGCGGACCGCAGGAACGACCGCCGGCCCGTAGGAGGCCCCGTCACTCCGGACCAGCCAGGGAGCGGGCGAACCGTTTCACGCCATACCCTCATCTCGCCGCCACTCGTAGCCGCACCGTCGACAATGCAGATCCGGAGCTCTTTGTCGGGGCTCGGAGCCGCCCAGGCGGACTCGGCCCACGATGGCTGCTCGGGCGTCTTCGGGATTCGGGCTCCCGTAGACGATCGGAATGCCCGCTTGCGAGCCGCAGACAGGACAAGGCGGGTTGGAAGGGCCCGCAGCAGATCGACCGGTCACTTTGGGGACTCCCCTCCCGTGCAGAATCTTGCCGGCTCCGTGAGTCCCGCTCTGCAGCCGGCCGGTGTGCTTCCGTAGAGTGCGCTCGTCCAGGCCATGGTAGCGTCGCTCTTTGATCCAATATTGCGACTTCACCCCTTCTGAACCACGGAGCACCACGCTTTGGAACCGAGAGCGGCGGGGTCAGCGCGTTGGTTTCGGCCGCAAGCGCCTCCGGTCCAACTCGTCCGGCAGGCCCTGTGGGAATCGGGCGTACATGGCGACGTCATCCCACGAGCGTTCGTGCTCGCTCACCTCGGCCAGCGGGGCGCGAGATTGTCCAGCGGTCGCGGCCCATCCTCCGATGGTCCACACCGGTAGGCTAAAGACCAAAAGAAAGCCGTGCGAGAGGGTCCCGAGCGAGCCAAATGTGGTCCACGCGGCGAGGGTACCGTATTGCGAGTCGTAGTATGCGACCTTCGCCCGGGTCACGTCGGCCCGCGCGACCGCGTGGAATTCTCCGTCCGGCGTGAGCACGAACACCGAATCCAAGGCTACGGCGATGAGCTCTCCGCCCGATGGGACCTGCTTTCCAGCCGACGTGAGTTCCATTTGCACCCAGGCCCCGTAGGGGTCTGAGACCGCTACCGGCGCTGGCCCGAGCCAGCCGCTGGGCGCGGGATTGGCGGAACAGGCCGTTGTCACGGCAATGAGCGCCAACCCCGTGAGACCTTCGTTAGAACCCCACATACTTACTCCTCCAGAAGGCGGCTTCGAGCTCTGTTTCGACTTGCTTGAACTGGGGAGCAAGCCGCCTGAGCGCGCCCGCAGGATTGAGAAACAATTGCGCAGCCTTGCCCAAGTCCTCTTCGGCCGTCCATTCGTCTCTCATCCACTCCAGGTAGTAGCCCTGCGACTCGAGGAACAATTCGTATTCTCCAACATCGTTCGGCAGGTCGTAGACCAGCGTGTATTCATCACCCGGGAAGGTGACCAGTGTTTCATCGGGGTCGAGCAAGTGACGCCGGGCACCCATGGCGAGGGTGTCACGATGCATAACGGCGCGCGGTGTGAGTCGCTGCGGCTCGACCCCCTCGCGGATCGTAGTCAGCGCCACATAGTCAACACGCCACGCACCTCGCGCCATGCGGAGGCGCACCCGGGTCGGGTCGGAGCCTACGGGCAGATGCACCAGCTTGAGGTCGGCGGCGAGTGGGCCGGTTTCCAGAATGTGGTCCACGACAATCCAGCGCCCGAGTTGGTCCTGTACCAGGACTTCAATGCCACCGAGCGTTTCTACCAACCGATTCGCACGGTCCTTCGTAGCCTCGTCTGCTTGCTCGAACCTTGCGAGCCAATCACCCACCGAGGTTCCCAGATAGGCAAAGGTCTGGTAGAGGAGATACGTGGGCAGGAGCGACTGTCGCGACCCAATCAGAACGCCTGCCTGGCCGGCTGCCTGTCGGTGCCAAGCGAGTTCCACGACCTCCCGGGTTGCGAGATCCGTGGAATCAGCACGGCTCAACCGCTCGCGCCCATCGAAGGCCGTGACGAGAGCAAGGCAATCTCCCTCGGGACCGACGCATGCCAACGGTGGGGTCGGCTCCGCGACGGACCAAAACGCGAGGTCGGCATCGACCACAACGCGCTGACCGGGTTCGCGCGGCACCACGAGGAGGTTGGCGCTCCGCACCACGTGGGTCTCGTAGGCCTCGTTCACCATGCGGAGCTCGACCGTGCTCCCTGGGGCTTGGGCACGGTAGAGGGCATCGACGTCCCGCGCTTCAAGGCTCGGTGCCACGCTCGCCGAGAATCCTTCGGCCTGGAGTACCTGCCGCTGCCCGTCGGACGCGTAGAACGTAGGGCACGAACCGAAGCATGACTTGGGATTCGAGGCACAATACGCAGTGACGCCGGCGGAGAGCCCTGTGATCACACTCAACGCCGCGACTGAGGCTGGCGCCCGCACGACATTCGTTTCGAACAATGCGACGGAATCGACGTCCAGTCGGTAGCTGTTGCTGTCGATGACGGACCGGTGCACGTCGTACAGCACGCCTGTGCCGGCAACTGCGTCATTGACCTGATCGACCGACCAGTTCGCCAGAACATAGAGCCGGCCGTCCCGCATGTGCGCTTTGAGGAACGGCGCTCCGCGATCAACGGTGCGGTAGGCGGAGGGGTGGGTTACCACGCGCTCCATCCGCGTGACGCAGGCCACGGCGAGGATGGCCAGTGAGGCGACGAGCACCGAGCGGCCACGAGTGGTGGGCATAGGTGACTCCTGGTGGATCCATGCGTCGACGATGATAGGCGAATGGCGTCAAGTAGATGTCAAGCAGGATTCGTGAAGGAGTCTCCCTCCATCAGCGCTCAGAAGCCCATGGGTGCGACTCATTCCCCCGGCCAACCGAGGCGGGCGAGCGTGTCCCGGAGTGTTCGCCGCATCCTCCTCGTGTGGGCACCTGGCCAGTAGACCCGTTGGCAGGTGGGACAGCGCAAGAACATGGAATGGCTGGCGTATGCTCGAGGAGGCACCGCCGCTCGGACGTCCCGTTTCGAAGCTGGATCCAGCACCGTATTGCACCGGCTGCATCGGGTAAACGGCCTGGCGTGCCCGGCAAGGTCGAAGCGGCGGCTCACCTCGCGGAGTTGAGCGAGAGGCGCGGTCTCCGCCACAAAGTGAAGCCCGGAAACGCGCCACTCCTCGGTCAATCTCCGGTCGCGTGTCAGGATGACGCGTTGCTGCTGAATCGCCTGCTGGACCAGAGCTTCGTCAGAAAGCGTGCGATCCAATGCCGTATCGAATCCGAGGATGCGAAGCCAGGCAGCGAGGCGCTCCAGCATGGCATCGGCCATGAATCGCATCTCGCTCCCGAGCGGCAAGGGGCGATCGGCCGGAGCCATTCCGACCCTGCTCCCGCAGGTGCATTGAATAGTGCGCCCAAAGGGAAAAAGGGTCACATCGTAACCACGCCCACACCGCGGGCACGGCACAGCCATCGAGGCCTCCCGTATCACCAAGGAAAATATGAGCTTACATCATCTCGGTGGAGCCCATTGGCTGATGGCTCCCAGTCCGCTAATGTGGAGGGGTGCCGGAAGTCCGGACCATGCTCCCGACACATCGCAAAAGACAATATCCGTCCGCAGGAGGCTGAAACGTGTTTTCATCAAGTATCTCTCGCTTCGTCATTGCCGCAGCGGCAGCAGGGTCGCTCACGTTGGGCTGCGCCACCAAGACACAGACGGGTGCAGTGGTCGGCGCCGCTGGCGGCGCCGTCATCGGCGCGGCTACCGGAGTGGGCGGGGGGACCGCCAAAGGCGCCATCATCGGTGCAGCAGTGGGTGGAGCCGCCGGCGCAATCATTGGATCGATCATGGACAAGCAGGCGGATGAACTCGAGCAGAACATCGAGGGCGCCACCGTCGAGCGCGTGGGTGAGGGCATCCAGGTGACATTCGAGTCAGGGATCTTGTATGCCTTCGACTCCGACGTCGTGCTCCCCGAGGCACGCGCGAACCTCGCCGAGCTGGCCAAGAGTCTCGAGAAGTACCCCGGCACCGACTTGCTCATCGTGGGCCACACCGACAATGTCGGCACCGAGGAGTACAACCTCGGGCTCTCTGAGCGGCGTGCAGCTGCTGCTGCAGACTACCTGGCGTTTCGTGGCGTGAGTAGGAATCGCCTTCAGACCGCCGGTCGCGGCGAGAACGAGCCGGTTGCCTCGAACGATACCGATCAGGGACGCACGCAGAATCGGCGGGTCGAGGTGGCCATTTACGCTAGCGACAAGATGCAGCAGGAGGCCCAGCGCCAGGCGGCGCAAGGCGGTTAGCAGAATAGCGGCTCGGGTCGTGCCGCAATGACGTGGGTGGCGCGTGCACGGCCCAGGCAGGAAGCGTGAAGTTCGCGGTCGGCCATGGCGATGATTGAGCCCATCCAGACCCTCGCCCCAAAGGCGCCACACGGCTTGGTGGAGCGGATCGCTAACACCCTCCTCAAGCTGATACGCTGGCGGGTGGTGGGAACCGAGCCCCAGATTCCCAAGTTCGTGGCCATCGTGGCCCCCCACACGTCCAATTGGGATCTTCCCCTCGGGCTGGTGTGTGGCTTCGCCACCGGGTTACTGCGTCGGTGGCCGTATGGGTTCATGATGAAGGATGTGGTCTTTCGCTGGCCGGTGACGGGGCTCGCGCGCCGCATCGGAGGTCTGCCGATCGACCGGAGCAGACCTCACGATATCGTGCCCCAGATGGCGGCAGTTTTCCACGGGCGCGATCGCTTTCTCCTCGCCATCACGCCA
>JABDII010000070.1 GCA_013003805.1 Gemmatimonadales bacterium | reverse complement strand
CGGCAAGACCGATGGAACGACCCGAAGCGGTGGGAATGTCACCGAAGCAGACGATCGGAATCTGACCGCCTCCGTCAGCTATTCCTTCCGATTGCCCCAGCGCATCAGCCGCCGGCGGAAGACGGTACGGGCGTCGTTGTTCGCACTGGATGTGTCCCGTACCAGTTGTCTGCTCCTCCGGGGTACGACCGAGTGCACCATCGTCTCGGACGTCCGCCGGCAGGAAATCCGGGGTGACATGAACACGGATATCTCGCGGTTGCTGACGGCGGGCTTCCAGTTCAGCTATACCATCAACGATGTGGTGCATCTCAATCGGCGCACATCACAGATCCAGTTCAGCCTCTCCTTTCAACTCTCGCTCTTCTCGGGAGACTTTCGGTGAACCACCCACGATGGATCGTAGCCGTGCGGAGGACAGCTCTGGGGATGGTGTTCCTGGGATGCGCCGCGTCCCCGCCTCCCCGCCCTTTTGATGGGGCCCAGGCGCTGCGATACGCCGAGCTCCAACTCGACTTCGGCCCCCGGGTTCCCGGGACACCGGAGCATCAAGCCGCCGGCCGGTGGCTGGACAGCATGCTCGCGGACCGGTCGGACACGCTCGTGGTGCAGCGGTGGGATCATGTGACGGCAGCCGGAGACACGCTCCCGCTCGCGAATTTCCTCGGGCGGTTCAATCCCGCCGCCGAGGACCGGCTCTTGTTTTTGGCGCATTGGGACTCGCGCCCGGTCAGCGATGGGCCCAACTCCGCTGATCGCTCGCAGCCAGTGCCAGGCGCCAACGACGGTGCATCCGGCGTAGCCGTGCTTCTCGCCGTGGCGGATGCACTCCGTGATTCCCCGCCCGAGATCGGAGTGGACATCCTCTTGGTCGACGGCGAGGACTTCGGTGTCTTCGCGGACAAGGTCGATGTACTCATCGGGTCGAAGTATTACGCCGCCCACCAGCCACCTGGTCCCAAGCCACGGTACGCCGTCGTGCTCGACATGATCGGCGATCGGGACCTGGTGGTCTATCAGGAGGGTTACTCCCTCATTGCCGCAACGGACGTGGTCGATTTCGTCTGGGAGACCGCCCGGGATCTGGGCCACGGGGACGTCTTCATCAGTAGGGCGGGCGGGTCAATCGAGGACGATCACGTGCCCCTGCAGCGGGCCGGGATCCGGGCCATCGACGTGATCGACCTCGACTACCCGTATTGGCACACCGCGGAAGACACTTTCGACAAAATCAGCGCTGCCAGTCTCCAGGTGGTCGGCGAAGTGGTCCTGGAGCTCATCCGAAAAGGCGAGCGCTAGAATCAGCCCTCCGTCCCCGGCCGTGTTCTAGGCGAGTTTCGCTGAGTTTGGCTCAGATTGGCTGAGTTCGCACACTATTCGCACACCACAGCCGGCAACCCCCCGGCGTCGCACGGTCGAGCCAATCGTCGTGCAGTACGGCGGGCTACTTTCCGAACACGAACCGGATCTACGGCCGAGACGTCAAGCGATTCGAGCGGCTCGGGAGGTACTGGCTTGGCGGGGCAGTGCTGGTTGGGGCAACACGGGTGCGCTGAGCGCTACCTGACCCCCACCTGCTCGACGATCCTGGTGAACCGCGCATCCGTCCGGAGCGGTTCGTAGCCAGGATCCAGATGGATGAAGATGAGCCCTGCCGAGCGCGACCGGAGTGCCTGCTCGAGGCCGGCGAACGCCCCGTCGATGTCCCCCACGGCGGCATAGCCCATCGCGAGCACTTCAGATCTCAGGTAGTGCTCCTGAGCCTCTTTCTCGAGCCGTTCGAGGATCGCTTGTGCTTCTTCCCGCTGGCCCATGGCAGCAAGTGCACGGACCAAGTGTGCATCATACGAGCGGACGCTGGACGGCAGTGACTGGCCCTTCCGGTACCACTCGAGGGCTTGTTCGGGGGCGCCGTTGCCGAGATAGGCGGAGCCGATATCGAGGAACGCGTGGAAGTAGTTCGGGTCCAGCTCCAAGGTCTTCTGGCTCTGCTCGATCGTGCCGTCGTAGTCGCCCGAAAAGAGCAGGTAGCGGCCCACCCACCGACTGAACAGCGGGGCGAGCGGATCGAGTACGAGCGCCTGCCGCAGCTCCTCGAGTCCCCTGTCGAGCTTGCCGACGCACGGCAGCGCGCTGCCGAAGACGAAGCGCGCTTCGGCCGAGTTCGGGTTTAGGTTCACCGCACTCGTCAGCTCGCGTTCGGCACCCACGAAATCCCACTCGTACCAGCACAGCACCTTGCCCAGCGCGGTGAGTGCGTCTCCGAGGGACGGTTCGAGGTCGAGCGCACGCATCGCGGACGCTTTCGCCTTGGGGTATGCCTCGTCGGGGGCCACCCAATCGTCCGCGAGATAGGCCCAACAGTCCGCGATACCGGCGTGGGCACGAGCATACTTCGGGGCCTCCTTCAAGGCGTGCTCAAACAGCTCGATGCCTCGCCGGAGATGGACCTCGGTGAACTTGTTGTAGAAGAAGCGTCCTTTCAGATAGAGGTTGTACGCTTCGAGGTTCTCCGGCGCGGGCGCCATCCGTGTCCCCGTATCGCCGACGAGCTTGACCTTGAGGGCGTCCGCGATCGCTCGGGAGATCTCGTCCTGAATGGCGAACACGTCCTCCAGTTGCCGGTCGTACGTCTCGTTCCAGAGGTTGTAGCC
>JABDII010000059.1 GCA_013003805.1 Gemmatimonadales bacterium | reverse complement strand
ACTCGGTCCCACCCGCCGACTTGCAGCAGACCGATACGTACTTCGTCGTGGCACACTTCCACTACGTCCTGTTCGGGGGCTCGGTGCTCGCGTTGTTCGGTGGAGCGTACTACTGGTTTCCCAAGATGTTCGGGCGCATGCTCGGTGACGGCCTCGGCAAGGTTCATTTCTGGCTCACGTTCATCGGCATGAACCTGACCTTCTTCCCGATGCATTTCCTCGGGCTGAACGGCATGCCGCGCCGAGTGTACACCTATCCGGATGGCCTCGGTTTCGAGCTGTGGAATCGCATCGAGACGATCGGATCCCTGGTACTCGGCGCCTCGTTCCTCGTGTTTATCTACAACATCATCAAATCGTGGCGGACCACAGCGCCGGCTGACCCATGGGAGGGCGCGACCCTCGAGTGGGCGATTCCGTCACCGCCACAGGAATTCAACTTTCCCGCCCTCCCCTCGGTGTATTCGCGCGACCCCCTCTGGGAGCAGCGACGGATGCATGGTGAGGGGCCCGAGCCGAAGCGGATGAGTGGGGAGGGGATCCATCTTCCCAACCCGTCGTTCTGGCCGGTGGTGACCGCACTCGGCCTCGCGGTTTTCTTCGTGGGATTTCTGCTCGGGGTGAATCTCTGGGTGATTCTCGCCGGTGGCGGCATAGTCGCTCTGGGAATTTTCGCCTGGGCCTTTGAACCCGCCGGCTAACCTCAGTCTGGACTAGACTCGACGTGTCACACGATTCCGCGCACGCGATTCCTATCGAGACGACCACGGGCCTCGACTCCCGCAAGCTCGCGATCTGGAGCTTTATCGGATCGGAGTGCCTGTTCTTCGCGTCGCTCATCTCGGTCTACTTGGTGTACAAGGGCAAGAGCCTGGTCGGCCCGTTCCCGCATGAGCCCTGGACGTCCCCCACCGGCGAGGTGCTCGAGCCTATCTTCGAGATCCCGCTGGTCACGACCGGGACCGCGCTGCTCTTGTTCAGCTCGTTCTTCGTGGTGATGGCCTTGGCCGGGGCCCAACGGGGCGATCGGAGAGCTCTCCTGGGCTGGCTCGGCGCCACGATTCTCTGCGGCATGTTCTTCGTCGGCATGCAGGTGTACGAGTTCTACCACTTCGTACATAAGGGCCTGGGCTACACCACCAACCTCTTCGGCTCGAGCTTCTATACGCTCACCGGGTTCCACGGCACCCACGTGAGCCTCGGGGTGATCTGGCTCAGCACGATTTGGATTCTCGCACTCCGAGGAAAGCTTCCCCCCGAGAAATCGCTCAATCTGGAGATCGCTGCACTGTACTGGCACTTCGTGGACGTCGTGTGGATCGTGATCTTCCCGGTCGTCTATCTGATGCGATGAGGAACCCAAATGAGTGACGAGGCGCTGACGGCTCACGAGAAGCCCCATCCGGGGACAGCGGTCTACATCAAGATCGCCATCACCCTGTTTGTGCTGACGGCGCTCGAGGTGGCCGCCTACGAAGTCGCTCGCCGTGGCGCACCCGCCGGCCTCGCCGGGGTCGTCCAGCCGATCATCGTCCCGATTCTGCTGGTCCTCTCCGCAGCGAAGTTCGCGTTGGTGGCCATGTTCTACATGCACCTGAAGCAGGACAGCAAGCTGTTCAGCTCGGTTTTCGTGTTTCCCATCCTCATCGCGGCGATTCTCGTCTTCGCGCTGGTCGCCCTCTTCTGGTATCTGGGGCTGCAGCACCCCTAGGCCACCCCGCTCGCTCAACATTCTACCGCTGCCGGTGGGTTCTCCGCGGCTTTGCGGGAATCATCCTTAGGCCGTAGCTTGGTCGGGTAGCCTGAACCGGGAGATTCTATGCCGAAGATCCGCATTGCAGTCTTGGCACTCTTCATCGGTGGCCTCGTCGCGGCCCCGACCCCGGCCGCCGCCCAGCTCGGCGGCCTCAAGAAGAAGATCAAGCAGAAGGTCGATCGGGCGGTGGACCGGGAAGTCGACCAGGCCCTCGACAAGACCGAGAATGAGATTCGCTGCACGGCGGGCGACTCTGAGTGCATTCAGAAGGCAAAAAAGGATGGCAAGACAGTCGTCGTCGTGAACCAGGACGGCGACCCCGTCGCAGTGGCCGACACGGTGCCGGGTAGGCCCGGCGAGGGCGTGTGGGCCAACTACGACTTCGTGCCTGGCAATCGCATCCTGTTCGCCGAGGACTTCTCCCAGGATCGCGTGGGAGACTTCCCCAAACGGCTCGAATTCGTGCGGGGGAACATGGAGATCGTAGAGTGGCAGGGCGGGCGCTACCTCCGAGCGAACGCTTCGAGCGCCGTTCGCATCACACTTCCCGAGACCCTGCCTGAGCGGTTCACCATCGAATTCGATATGAACACTGGCGCCGCTCACATGCGGAATGTGCTCCTGACCTCTCCATTGGAGGGGAGTCTCGCCAAGTACCCCGGCTCGTACTTCCAGATGACCTCGGCCACAGGCGTCGCGGGCAATGGACCGGAGTCGACCACCCAGACCTTCCGTCTGCGGGACGAACTGACTCCGGTCCGCATCCACGTCGACGGTAGCTACGTCAAGATGTATTTGAACGAACAGCGGGTAGCGAACCTGCCAAACGCGGAGGTGCCCCGCAGCAACACACTGCAATTTCGTCTCATCGGCAACGCCAGACTGCCGACGTACCTCGGCAACATTCGGGTCGCGGCCGGTGGCCGGGAGTTGTACGACGTGCTGGAGGAAGAGGGACGGGTCACCACCCAAGGCATTCTGTTCGACACCGGCAGTGACCGGATTCGTCCGGAATCGACCCCGACGCTCGAACAGATGGGCGACATGATGACGGACCACCCAGATCTCCGGATCGCCATCGTCGGACACACCGATGCCGTCGGCGATGACGCGTCGAATCAGAGCCTGTCCGAGCGGCGGGCAGCGTCGGTCCGCCGGTATCTGATCGAGACCTACGGCATTGACCAAAGCCGGCTGGAGGATCAGGGGAAGGGTGAAACCGAGGCTGTGGCCGACAACGACACCCCGGAGGGCCGGCAGCAGAACCGCCGGGTCGAGTTGATCAAGTTGTAGGTGGAGTCGTAGCCGAAGGAGGGAAGGGGGCGTCACGGATCGTGTGACGCCCCCTTCGTCGTACTGGTGATTGCCTACCCCGCTCGGATCGCCGCGAGGCCGAGACAGATCCACCCCGCCAGAAATGCGACCCCGCCGAACGGCGTGATGGCGCCGAGCCAGCGCGTACCGCTCAGGGCCAGGGCGTAGAGGCTGCCCGAGAACAGCACCGTGCCGATCACGAACAGCCAGCCAGCCCAGTGGGTCAACGTACCCGGCCACTTGGTCACGGCCCAGGCCACGCCCAGGAGCGCCAACGCGTGGTACATCTCGTACCTGGCCGCAGTCTCGAAGGTCGCCAGTGCATCCGGAGACAGTCGCGCTCTGAGCGCATGTGCCCCGAATGCTCCCGCCAGAACGGAGACAAACGCCGAGCCGGCGCCGAGAATCGCGAAGAGACGGTCCATGCGTTGCTACACCTGGCGGCGACGATCCACCCATGCCGCCAGACCGGTGAGACCGAGATACATGACCAGCGCCCCCACGGCGACCACAGTCATGTTCTCCGGCATGGGCCCGAAATAGCCGGCCGCCGCAAGCCCGAGGATGACCACCGTGAGCAAGGCGACGCGTCCTCGGCGCGGCCGGTGGCGCTTGACTGATATGCTCAGGTAGAGTGCCAGCCCCACGGCCAGGATGAGAAGTTCGGCGCCGATCGTGCCCGGCAGACTATCCCACAGACCCAATCCGACTTTGGTCGACTGAGCCCCCGCTAGCGGAAGGTCCGGACGGTGGACAATAACGTCGAGAAACCAATGCGAGGCGGCGACGATGGCCACGATGATGGTCGCGTGCCCATGTCGGGCGGTGTCTCGGGTGGGCCAGGAGTAGTAGACGGCCGCGGCAACTGCCGCCCAGACGAAGGCGGCGACGAGGCTGTGTGAGAGCGGGTACGAGAGGAAATTGATCGGTGTTGCCTCGGTGATGCCGGGTTCGACTCGGGCGCGCTCCCAGCCGATCAGGATGAATGTCCCCCACAGCACATCCACAAACTGGGTTACGAAGAAGAGAGTCCCGAGCGAGACCTTGGGTTCGACCCGCTTGAGTGCAAGCGCTACCCCATAATGTCCAATGAACATTCGCGCCCCTCCTGAGAGTCAGTCCCGTCCGCCTGCGAGCCACGAGCCGCCGTCTACTACGAAGATCGAACCGGTGATCCAATCGCCGGCCGGGCTCGCGAGATACGTCACCATCTGGCCGATGTCTTCCGGTGTGCCCCATCGCCCGAGTGGAATGGCCCGCTTCGCATGCTCCTCCATCCGAAAGACGTCCGGGGCGTCCTGATTGGGAGGAGTGAAGGCCTTCTTGACCCCTTCCGTGGGGATGGGCCCGGGAGCAATGGCGTTGACCGTAACTCCGTCACCGGCCCACTCGACCGCCAGGGTCCGAGTGAGGGCATCCACCCCGGCCTTGGCCGCGGTGGCGTGCGCCATGAGAGGCCACCCGCGGTAATGCAGGGTCATGGAGATCGACACGATCCGTCCGCCGCCCTGAGCCTTCATGATGGGGTATACGGCCTGGGAACAGTAGAACGTGCCGTAAAGATCGGTCTCGACGACCGCCTTCCAGCCATTGGGGCTGAGCGACGCCGAGGGCGCGTAGAAGTTCCCGGCGGCGTTGTTGACCAGGATATCGATCCGCCCAAATTCCTGCACCGAATGTTCCATCAGGCGGCCGACCGATTCGGGGTCGCGCACGTTGCCTTCGATTGCCTTTACCCGACCGCCGTGCTCCCGGAGCGATTTCTCCGCCGGCGCGAGGTGCTCGGGCTTCCGGCTCGAGATGATCACATCGGCTCCGGCGGCGGCGAGGCAGCTCGAGATGCCGTATCCGATGCCGGTGCCGCCTCCGGTGACCAACGCGATCTTCCCCGCGAGCAAGTCACGTCGGAAGATCGACGGGGTGGCGTCGGTCATGACGGCTGTTCCTGGTTCCCGGGTGCCACGGCCATACCCATGGAGTGGTAGCCATTGTCCACGTAGAGCACGGTCCCAGTGATGCCCTGGGCTAGCGGGCTGGTCAAGAAGGCCGCCGCGTTTCCGACATCGTCGGCCTCGAGATGCCGAGTGAGTGGCGCGTTGGCCTCGTAGTATTCGATCATCTGTTGAATGAACCCGATGGCCGATGCCGCGCGCGAAGCGAACGGCCCGGCCGAGATGGTGTTGACCCGAACGCCGTAACGCCGCCCGGCTTCGTACGCCAAGGTCCGGGTATCGGCCTCGAGCGCCGCCTTGGCGGACGACATGCCACCGCCATATCCGGGGATGACGCGTTCGCTGGCCATGTAGGTCAGCGAGATGAAAGCACCACCCGGTCGCATCATCGGGGCGAAGGTTCGGACCAGGGACACGTTGCTGTAGGCGCTCGTTCCCAGGGCGGCCAGGTACCCGGTTCGGCTCGTGTCGATGAGCGGGGACTTCACTTCGGGCGCGTTGGCCAGACTGTGGACCACGATGTCCAGTGGCGTGTCGCCGAAATCGTCCTGAAATCGCTGGGCTACACCCGCAATGCTAAAGTCGCCGGTGTCCTTGTAGCGCTTGCTGGTTCGAATGTCGTCCGGGGCATCCTCCAACGTGTCGAATGCCGCATCCAACGGATAGATCCGCTCGAACTCGAGCTTCCCGCCGGTCGAGAGTCGGAGCGATTCCTCCATCTTCCCCCGCTCCAGCAATTTCTGAAAAATCCCCAAGGCCGGGGGCCAGGTTCCCACGCAGATGCTGGCGCCGGCTTCCGCCAATCGCTTGGCAATCGCGAAGCCGAATCCGCCGTCGTCGGCGACACCGGCGACGAAGGCGCGCTTGCCCGTGAGATCGATAGACAGCATGCGGAGGTCCTCTCAAGCAAGGAGATGGTGGAGGGATAATGTATCGTCAGGACGGAAAGTCCGCACTACCGGGTGATTCCCTATTCGGCCCGGAGCACTTGGAGCGGAGTAGCGCGGAAGATTGCTCGACTATTCCAGACGCCAACGACCATCGTGAGGACAGCCATCCCAGCCGCCAGCGCCGCGAGCGGCCCCACGGACACGACGAAGGACGTCTCAAATACGAAGGTCACAAGCCCCCACCCGGCCACGATGGACAGGACGATGGCCACCGCGGCGGACAGCAGACCCAACGCAGCATACTCCGCTAGGACGATGCGCACGATCTGACGCCGGGTTGCGCCGAGTGTCTTGAGCAGCACGCCTTCGCGGAGCCGCTGGAATCGACTGGTGGCCAGTGCACCAACGAGGACGATGATACCCGTGATCAAGCTGAAGGCTGCCACAAACCGGACCGCTGCGACCACGCGTCCAATGATTCGATCGAGCGCCTGCTGTACGGCCATCAAATCGATCGAGCTGACGTTGGGGAATTGTTCCGCGAGACGTCGCTGAAATGTTCCTCGAACCACCGGGTCGTCGGCCCGGGTTTGGGTCAGGAACATCTGCGGAGCTTGCTCGAGCGCTCCGGGAGCAAATACCGCGAAGAAATTGGGTTGGAACTGCGCCCAGTCTACTTCACGAACGCTCGTGATAATCGACGGTACCGAAATACCTTGAACGTCCCACACAATCTCGTCCCCCACCCCGACCTTCAAGACCTCGGCAACGTCCCGTTCCAGAGAGACCGGTATCACCTCGTCTGCTTCCAGTTCGAAATCCTCGGACCACCATTCCCCCGCTATGACCCGCTCGGAGTCGACCAGTGTGTCCCGATAAGTGGAACGGTATTCCCGCCGGTGGGCCCAGGTTGCGCTGGCCGCGGAATCGCCCTCCTCTTGGCCGGCCGCGGCCCTCAAGACTGGCTCTCCGTTGACGGATTCGATGCGCATGGGAACCAGGGGAACCGCCTGGGCCAGCGGAAGCCCCGCCGTCCGAATCTCATCTTGGAGCGACTCGAGCTGATCGGGCTGCACGTCGAAGATGAGTAGGTTGGGACGCCGCTCGACGGAGTCGAACCGGAGTTGGCGCAGGAAGTTCTGCTGCACTAGAAAGAGCGTACTCAGGAGAAAAACCCCGAAACCCAGAGCCAGAATAACCGCCACCGTCTGGTTGGCTGGGCGGAACAGATTGGCGAGCCCCTGACGCATCAAGTAGGGGGCACGAGCGGGCAGCCACCGCCGCACGGCCTTGGTGAGACCTACAGCCGCACCCCACAGGACGGTGATCCCCACGCCGATGGCTCCGGCGAACGCTAGCCCCTGCAGCCAGTTCCCTGCTTGGATGATAGCGAGGAAGACAACGCTGGCACCCAGGCCGGCCCTGGCCAGCCAGCGGTAGCGATCGCGCGGCGTTCGTATGCCGGTCTCGAATGGCTCTCTGAGCGCGCCGAGGGGGGAGATGTGCCGCACTTTCAGCAAGGGCAACAGAGCAAAGATCGATGCGACCCAGACTCCCGTCGTGACGCCGAGCACGATTGCCTTGACCGAAGGTCTCACGTTCACGTCCACGGGTAGCACATCGCGGAGCACTGTAGGGAGGAGCAGCTGAACGGTGATGCCGAGCCCAACGCCAAGCAGGCTTCCCACCAAGCCGATCGCCAGCGCCTGACTGAGGTACGTGCGGAACACCGTACCGGCTGTCGCCCCGAGGCACCGCAAGACGGCGATCGACTCGCGCTTCTGTTTGACGAAGACATGGACGGCGCTGGCTACGCCCAGCCCGCCGAGCAGGAGAGCCATGAGGGCCACGAGACCCAGGAACCGGCCAAACTGTGTGAGGGTGCGATCCAGCTGCCGTCGCTCGGACTGAATGGTGCGAATCCGCACCCGCTCGGGTCGGAGTTGGGGACGATATTCGGATGCGATTTCGTCGGCGTCCATCCCGGGCTCGAGCTTGAGGAATGCCTCGTACCGAACCCGCGCACCGAAACCGAGAAGCTTGGTATCGTCGAGGTACATCGCAGGGATGAACACGCGGGGTCCCAGCACGCTTTGAATCCCCACGTCGCCCGGGATGTGAATGATGGTTCCCGTCACCAGGAAACGTGCCTCCCCCAGGGCCAGCGTATCGCCGACTCGTGCATCCAAGGCACTCAGCAGCGTCGGGTCGACAATGGCACTCCGGCCGGTCCGAGCGGAATCCCACGCTCCGGCCGGGTCAGTCTCGACCGTTCCGTAGTACGGGAATGGTCCCTCGATGGCGGACACCTGCACCAAGCGGGTACCGGTAGTCCGGGGGATGTAGGCCATCGCATCGAATTCAGTTGTCCGAGCGATCCGGCGATCGGCGGGCAAGGCACATGGCGAGGTGTCACATCCTGCGAGGCTCGCGGCATGCTGGGTCAGGCTATCGATCAGCCCTTCGACGTTGGACGAGAAGGGCCGTCGGCTGACGAGCGAGACGTCGGCACCCAGCAGGGCGCGGGCCTCTCTCTCCACCGCATCCGCCATGTTCTCGGTAAAGCCGTTGATGGCAACCAGCGCACCGACCCCGATGCTGATGGCGCCCATAAGCAAGAGGAGCCGCCGCCGAGACGCGCGGGTCTCCCGCCACCCCATCCGGAGGGCGAAAGGCCAGGAGGTCATGCGTCGCTGTCCGAGATGATGGCCCCATCGTGCAGGCGGATCGTGCGTCGGGCACGATTGGCGAGCTCGGGATCGTGGGTGACCAGGATCAGGGTGGTGCCGGACTCCCGATTGAGTTCCATCATGAGATCAATGACCGTTCCGCCGGTCGAGGCATCGAGGTTTCCGGTTGGCTCGTCAGCGAAGAGAATCTTGGGACGATTGCTGAATGCCCGGGCCAACGCCACGCGCTGTTGCTCCCCGCCCGAGAGTTGGCTGGGGTAATGATCCAGCCGGTCGGCGAGGCCGACCCGGGCCAGCAGATCTTGGGCGCGCCCAGCGGAGGACTCCCCACGGAGCTCCAACGGCACTTGGACGTTTTCCAGAGCAGTGAGCGTCGGTATCAACTGAAAGGTCTGGAATACGAAGCCGACCTTTTCGCCGCGGAGCTTCGCCCGCTCGTCTTCGGACAGATCCGCCATCCGCTGGCCGTCGAGGTACACCACGCCGGCCGAGGGCCGATCGAGACCGGCTAACAATCCCAGCAGCGTGGACTTGCCACTGCCCGAGGGGCCGACCACCGCGAGAGCCTCACCGGCGGGCACGGTGAGCGTGATATCTTTGAGGACGGTGAGTGGCTTTCCGCCGGACAAGTACGTTTGGGTGAGTGATTCACAGCTCAGCACAATGACTCCCAACAGGATCTAGGGTTGAATCGTCTTTACGGTACTTCATTTCTCTTGGTTACAGCGGTCGCGCTCGGGTGCGAGAGCGGGGGCGGTGAGAAGTCGACCATTCCCCGATCCTCCGGCACTGCCACAGCGGTCCAGGCAGATGCCGACCGCCCCACCGTCGTCTTCATGGGGACGAGCCTCACCGCCGGATATGG
>JABDII010000055.1 GCA_013003805.1 Gemmatimonadales bacterium | reverse complement strand
CGCATGTGGCAGAGGGTTGAGCACGCGGAAGCGGAGCGGGCGTCCCACTCGAAGCTCCGATGCTCCCAGTGCCTTCATTGCCCGGTCGGTCATTTGCTCGACCGCCTCCTGCGCTTCGGAGGCGAACGCCTTCTTCCTCGCCGCAATGGCATGCACCAGGGGATGCCACGGCTGTGACATCGCATCGGAGTGGCTGAAGGTGTGCTCGGCGTAGAGCGCGAGGGTGTACTCGGCGTGATCGATGGCCTCTCGGACCAGCTGAGGGTAGCGGTCGAGCAGCCGGCGATAGCCGCTCAGGTCTCGTTGGGTCTGGCGAAAGATTCTGGTCGTCGCGGGATTCCCGGCGCAGCCGTCGGACCACCAATCGGGCCAGTCGCCGCGATGTACGGGGACCTCGACGTCTTCCTCCCGGACTCGCCGAAAGAACTCACTCAGGGTAGTCATCTCCACCCGGCACCAGTCGGCGTGTGACCGATTCCACCGCGCGCAGAAGTCTGCAATCTCCGAATTGGGCGGCCCGTTATCGGTCCGGAGCCCCGAGGCCATGACCGGCACGAACGGATAGGCGTATCCCGCCTGCCGCAGCCGGTCGAGGTATCTGGGGATGCGAATCTCGGCCACCTTCCAGTGGTCCGAGAAGATCATCTCGGCATCGCACTCGTCTTTCGTCAGATAGGAGGACACGGCGCCGGGAACCACACCCAGCTCGTTGCCGAAGTGATAGTGCTCTCCGCTCCACACCAAGACTCGATCTCCCTTCGGGGTTTCCCACCAGAAAGGGACCTGGGTTCGCCCAAGCGGGAACATCCCGTGGTGGGTGTGGATGCAGGTGAAGAGGTTCGCTATGCCGTTATCGTGGAGAGCTTGCGAGAATCCCCAGCTGTAGCCGTTGATGTCGGCGGTCATTGCGGACTCGACCGGCACCCCGATGGACTTCCCGAAATCCGCAGCGCGCTTGGTCATGGCCTGCAGGATGTCGTAATCCAGGAGCTCGCTCAGGTTGAGGTAGCTCCCGGAGAGCCCCAGATGGCCTGAGCGCACGGCGCGCACGAAGGCCGCCCGGGTTCCGGCCGATGCGGTTTCCCAGAATCGCTCCACCGCCCAGAACGTCTCGCATTGCCACTTCCAGCCGTCGGGCGCCCGCCCGCCCGGCCTCTCGATGATCTCGAGGGCCTGACGGAGGAAGTCCCGGTGCCACCGTGCGACCCGGCCCTGTGTCTCCGTGTAGCCGAGATCGGTGTGGCTGTGGTGGATAATGAGAATGGTCCTGGGATCGACTGGTGTCGCGGTCACCAGTCGTCCAGGGGAACTGCTAGCCGTTCAGGCATATTCTGGGTAGTTGGGCTGATACATCATCAACCGAACCCGCTCGGCAAGATCCGCCGGCACCGGTCCAGGTGCCACCCCCTCTTCGAATGCCACTCGCGCAACGCTCACGGCCACATTCGCGGAGACTTCTCGGATCGACTCGAGTGGTGGATAGATGGAACCCTGTTTCAACAGGCTCTCATCGACGTCCTCGGCGAGAGTACGCGCCGCAGCATGGAACATGGCATCAGTCACCCGCCTCGCACCGGAGGCGATCACCCCCAAGCCGACGCCCGGAAAGATATAGGCGTTATTGCCCTGGCCCGGGACGAAGGTCTGGCCCTGGTAAGTGACCGGGTCAAACGGGCTCCCGCTGGCGAAGACGGCCTTCCCATCGGTCCATTGGTACGCCTCTTCGGCGGTGCACTCCGACTTGGAGGTCGGATTCGACAAGGCAAAAACGATCGGCCGTTCGTTGCGTTTGGCCATGGCGCGGAGAATCGGTTCCGTGAAGGTCTTCGGCTGGGCCGACACGCCAACCAATGCCGTTGGCCCGAGGGCTTCCACCGCTCCGAGGAGATCAGGGATGAAGGCGTGGTCGTGCGCGAAAGGCAACTTGTGGGCGGCAAGGTCACTCCTGGACGCAACGACCAACCCCTTCGAGTCGACGAACCAACACCGGCGCATGGCGTCGTCTTCGGCCATGCCATGTCCCACCATGGCCGAGGCGATGAGATGGGCGATGCCGGTGGCGGCGGACCCCGCCCCGAGGAACAGGATGGTCTGATCGGTGAGCTTCAAGTCGGCGATGCGACCGGCCGAGAACAGGCCGGCGAGGGTGACCCCGGCGGTGCCTTGGATATCGTCGTTGAACACGCAGGCCCGGTCGCGGTACACCTCGAGAAGATGCACGGCGTTCTGGGTCGCAAAGTCCTCGAATTGGATGAGGACCTCGGGGAAGACCTCCTGGACCGCTTCGACAAACTCCTCTATGAAGGACTCGTAGTCCGGTCCACGGGTCCGGTGCTGTGCCAGCCCCATGTAGAGCGGATCCTCGAGCAGTTCCTCGTTGTTGGTGCCGACATCGAGCGTAATGGGAAGGCATTGGGCCGGATCGATTCCGGCGCACGCCGTGTAGAGCGAGAGCTTGCCAATGGGAATCCCCATGCCGTTGGCCCCCAGATCGCCGAGACCCAGGATGCGCTCGCCGTCGGTCACGACGATGATGGCAACCTGCTCGTCGGGCCAGTTCCTCAGCACCTCGCGAATGCGGCCCCGGTCCTTGATCGAGACATAGAGCCCACGGGGACGGCGGAAGATGTGTCCAAACCGCCTGCATGCCTCCCCAACGGTCGGCGTGTAGATGAGGGGCATCATCTCAGTGATGTTGTCGATCACCGTCCGGTAGAACAGTGTCTCGTTCCGATCTTGGAGGGCGATCAGCCCGATGTACTTCTCGAGATCGGATTCCTTCCGGCGGAGGTTTTCGACGATGCGCCACTGCTGCTCGGCGAGGGTGAACACGCGTGGAGGGAGGAGTCCATGAATATTGAGTCTGTCCCGCTCGGCCTCCGTGAAGGCCGTCCCCTTGTTCAGCCTCGGGTCATGCAGCAGCTCGACTCCCGTCAGGAGCTTGGTCTTCGATGGTCGTGAAACGACCGTCTTGTTCGCCGCCACGGAGTTGACCCTCACAGTATGAGTGAGACGGGCTCGCGCCCGTCAATGCACGTACGATCTTCGACCCCCGCAGGGACGTTCCCCAGTTTGGCCCCGCCACGAGCAACCCACAAGACCCGCCCAGCGCCGCGACGCCGGACGGGTCTTGTTCGGTTTGACCCCTCGAATCAGCGGGTGGCCGGTTGGGCCACTCCTTGGAGCTCATCCGCGATCCGGTCGGCATCATACATCTTCCTGAGCGCCTCGATGATGCCCGCCGAGTGGACGCTCACGGAACGTGACACCTCGTCGGTGAAGATGAATCGATTGGGCAGCATCTCGATGTTCCCGTCGAAGATGAGCCCTACGACCTCAGCGTTCCGGTTGATGACCGGGCTGCCCGAGTTCCCACCAATGATGTCGTTGGTCGACACGAAGTTGATCGGTGTGGCGAGGTCGAGCCGGTCTTGCCGGTCGATCCATCGCTGCGTGAGAACCCATGGAGGTTGATTGTCAAACTCCGCGGCCCGGGCGTAGAGGCCATAGAAGGTGGTCTTGTACGGAGCGAACGTCCCATTCATCGGATAGCGCTTGACCACCCCGTCGCTGATCCGCAGCGTGAACGTGGCGTCCGGCGGAAGGGCCTTCCCGTACGCCGCAAAGATCGCCTGCCCCACCAACTCGGCGTTGGCCGAGATGACGTCCCGGAGCGCGGCGGCCCGAGCGGCCTGGGTGCGGGTCATCGGCTCGATCTTCCGGGCCAGCACGATCATCGGATCGTTCGACGACGCGATGGCCGCCGCCCCGCCCTCGAGCAGCGCCTTCCGGGCGGCGGCATCGGTTAGGGTGCAGGCGTTAATCAACGCCTCGGCTGCGACCTCTGGGCTCCGGCCGGCGAGCACCGTCTCCAGGAACAGATCGTTGGCCGGCAGCTCCTTCTGGGCTGCGCGGAGGAACGACGCAAAGGAGAGTTTATCCGCCTCGGTATCGATGGGTTGATCGCGCAGGACGAAGCCTCGAATTCGATTGAGGCCTTCCCCACGGTATTGCGGCAGTCTGTCGGCGTCCGACAATGCTGCCTGGGCGGGCCACCGCACGATGCCACCGGCCAGGTTCAACAGCTGCGATCCACCGAACGTGTGGTATCGCGATTCCAACGCGAAACTGGCCAATTCCTTCTGGGCTCTGGCGATGTTGTCCCAGGCCGTGCCGTATTTCTGGTTGAGATCGGCGTCGGCCATGATACGGCGCCGGAAGTCCGCCTCGAACGACTTCTTCTTGCCCATGATCTCCGGATCGACGAGGCCTCGCAGGTATCCGGAGATGGCCTTATGCGCGTTCTCCAGACCGAAAACCTGGTTTTCGTTCTGGCGCCGCGCGTCCTCGCTCTGAGCCGAGAGCTCTCGTAGGATGTCCAGCCGCCGCTCGAAGTCCTTGAGGCGGGCGGGATAGCTCACGTCTCTCAAATACTCCATCTGTGCCATGGTGAGCAGGCGGCCGGTCGAGCCGGGATTGCCCGTTACGAAGACCAGCTCGCCCTCGGCCGCACCATTCTCGCTCCAGGGGAAATAGTGCGTGGGCTTGAACGGCTGGCCATCCTCATAGACGCGAACCAGCGTCACGTCGAGGTCGTAGCGCGGGTAGGTGAAGTTGTCCGGGTCTCCGCCGAAGAAGCTCGCCTTGCCTTCCGGCGCAAAGACCAATCGAACGTCGTTGAACCGCTTGTAGCGATAGAGCGAATACATGCCACCTTGATAGAATCGCACTACCTGGCAGGTGAGCCCGGTCTCGGCCCGGCACTCGTCCTGGATGGTTTCGATGATCGCATCCCGCTGCGCCACCTGTTCGGCCGGTGTCGTGGCGGTTACCGCGCCGCGCACCCGAGTGGTGACGTCCTCGATGGACTGCAATTGATCCACCCACATACCAGGGCAGGTACGCTCCTCAGCCCCGGAGTTTGCGATGAAGCCGGTCTCCTGAAAGTTGGTGTCCGCGGGAGAGACCGCCGAGATGCAACCGCGGGCGCAGTGATGATTCGTCATCACGAGCCCGTTGTCCGAGACGAAGGAGGACGAGCAGCCCGGGATCCGGACCGACGCGAGCCGGACGCGATCGAGCCATGCCTGATCGGGGGCGAAGTCGTAGGTCGCCTTCCAGTACTCGAGCGGCGGGGCGTCGAACGTCCACATCGTCCCGAACTCTTTGATAAAGCCCTGCGCCTGTGTGGCCTGCTTGGCCACTTCCTTGGTCGCGGGCGCCTGTGCTCGGGAAGTGCTCCACACGCCAAGGAGCCCTCCGGTGGCGAGAAGCGCTACGCAACCGAGCGAGTGAATGCGACTCATGGTAAAGTCTCCACGCGAAGTAAGCGTTGGGTGGATGAGGGGGCCGCGGAAGGGTCACCCTCGAATCTGGGAACTAATGCACCGGATACAATGAAAGAACCATGAAGCCGAGCGGTGAATCCCTTCAAGTGTCCCCGTGATGACCACCTCGGATTCCGGGCGACGTCCCGAGTCGGAACGAGAAGACGCCCAGTACCCGTGGGAGGCATGATTTCGGCCTGGCCCGGCCCCTCGCGGTCATAGGCTCAATGGTGGGTTTGGCGAAGGCCACCCTATTCTATGCTAAGGAGAACAGGGCGGGAGGGGACGACGCGTCCCTTCGTCGCGGACCGATTGGCGAAAATCACCATGCCGCGTGACCGCCCGATTCGAGGACACCATGCTTCCAGATGGGGAAACGCCGCGGGAAAGGGCCGGTGTGCGTTGCTGCACACCGGCCCCCAACTTCGCGGGCGCAAACAGCCCGAGGAGGAACGTCTATGGCAAGGTTCTATTGCCGACGGTGATCCAGTCGATCCAACCGCCCAGCGAGGCCCAGCTACTC
>JABDII010000054.1 GCA_013003805.1 Gemmatimonadales bacterium | reverse complement strand
CCGAGACTGGACTCTCTGATCGCCTCGCCGCAAGGATACCCCACCCTCTTCAAGGTCTTCACCGCGACCGCGACTGAGCCTCCTCCCGGCTGCACTTGGACTCCATCAGGAGAGGTGGTGATTCCATCCGGGCAGAAGCAACGGTTCACGCCGTCTTCACCAAGCTGCGCCTTCTATATGGAAATCACCCCGTATTCAGCCCCGTACGGCATCTCGAGGCTCAAGAACTGCCTCATCAAAGACAAGTCCGGGGTGGGCAGCTTCGACGTGTGGTCGTGTGGCAGTAACAGTGGAACGCTCAAGATCTACACGAGTCCGGGTGGCACATTGCTGCAGTCCGTTTACTTGGGTCCTGCATGATCGCGAGATCGTGGAAGCCTTAGCGGTTGAAGAAAACTTGTGTCATTGATCGCATCGACTACCACCGCCCCGCCGGACAAGCGGGGCGGTGGTAGTTTTGTTTCCATCCGGCTCGCGTGCGTTACCCCGATCCGAAGGCAAAATCCGCGTAGGCTTGTTCCGCGGTGCCAAACCATTGAAACGACGCCTCGCGGAACTCTCTCCATGCGGTATAGACCCGCCGATACGCCGGATCCTCTGCCGCGTTCTCTTCCATGATCTCGAAGGCAATGCGCTGAGCCGCCGCCATGATGTCCCGTGAGAACGCCCGGAGCTGGACCCCTTCCGCTACCAGGCGGCGAAGCGCCGCCGGGTTCTCGGCGTCGTACTTGGTCTGCATGAACTGGGATGCCACGATCGAGGCCGCGCGGAAGGCGTCTTGATGCGCCGAGGGGAGCTGGTCCCATGCGTCTTTGTTGACCTGGAACGAGAGCGACGGGCCCGGTTCCCACCAGCCTGGGTAGTAGTAGTACGGGGCGGCCTTGTGGAACCCCAGCTTCTCATCGTCGTAGGGCCCGACCCACTCGGTGGCGTCGATGGCGCCGCGCTCGAGTGCTGGGTAGATGTCTCCACCCGCCAACACCTGCACCGTCACGCCCAATCGGTCCATCACGGCACCACCCAGGCCCGGTATCCGCATCTTGAGTCCACGCAGGTCGGACGCGGTGTGAATCTCCCGCTTGAACCACCCACCCATCTGCGCACCGGTGTTGCCGCCCGGGAATTGGATGATGTTGAAGTCGGCGTAGACGCCTTGCATCAGCTCCAAACCGCCGCCCTCCTCGAGCCACGCCGTCTGCTGGCGGGAGGTGAATCCGAAGGGCACGCCCACGTCGAACGCCAGCGCCGGGCTCTTCCCGACGAAGTAGTAGCTCGCCGTGTGAGCTGCCTGCACGGTGCCTTGCTGCACGGCATCCATGACCTGGAGACCAGGCACGATCTCGCCGGATGGGTGGACCCGGACCCTAAACCTCCCGTCGGTCAGGGTGTCGAGCGTTTGGGCCATGACCTCTGCAGCACCGAAGATGGCGTCCAAGCCTCGCGGAAAGCTCGAGGTTAGGCGCCAGTTGACTCGGGGACGAGTCTGGACGGCGGGGCCTCCGGCCGAGTCGGCTCCTGGTCCGCACCCGGAGAGGACCGTGGCGGCGGTTGCACCGGCGAGGGTCTTGCCGATGAAGTCGCGGCGGTTGACCGATGGCGACTTGGGATCGGGCTGGGGCGGTGATTGCCGTGTCTTCATGAATCGAATATAGGGCGCACTTGGGCCGGGCTCCAACGGTTGCTTGCGCCGGCCGGGTCCGTGCTGCAAGTTGTCGCCGGCCTATTTCCCCTGGAGGATCCCATGAAACGCCTGCTCACACTCTCGCTTGCCTTCGCTCTGCTGGCGCCCGCCGCCCTGGCGGCCCAGGACGGCCCGCTCCCCGGCACCATCGTCCTGTCCTTCAACAAGTGCGACCTCGACCAGGTTGGGTATCTCACCCAGCTGACCGACTCCGCTGTCGTACCGATCGCGCAGGAGCTGGTGAACGAAGGGAAGATCTTCAACTACGGGATGATGACCCACAGTTGGGGCGACGAGTGGAACGTGGCCTACTACTACGTGGTGGAGAACCAGCAGGCCTTCTTCGATTTCTGGAGCGAGTTCGTCTCCCGGGTCTCAGAGCGCCACCCGAACCTGTTCAACGAGTTCCAGGCGCGTTGCAGCGAACACAAGGACAGCATCTACGGACACGCTGCCTTCACCGCTCCGGCCCAGGCTCCGCCCATGTAGGACCCTCACGCGAGGATCAAGGCGCCCGGCCACCCGAGCCGGGCGCTTTGGCATTCAGCCAGCCGCTGGAGCGGTCATGGCGGCAGTTTTGATCAGGCAATCCCTACTAATAGATTAGGATATGGCCCTTTTGCGCTGCGCGGAGAGGGAAACCGAGGTATTGTTGCCTGAGCCGTGCCGGAGCACCGGCACTTGTGAATGAATTGCACATGGACGTCAGCATGACCG
>JABDII010000046.1 GCA_013003805.1 Gemmatimonadales bacterium | reverse complement strand
CGCTACACCTTCTCCGACGCCGCTCCCGACCGGTTGCGCTGGGACGACGCCTACTCCAAGGATGGCGGGCATAGCTGGCATGGCAGCTGGATCATGGAGTTCACCCGCTCCGCTGCCCTGCCCGCGTGGCCCGCGCCTGGCGATCCCGGCCACACGTACTACACCGGCGCCCGATGTGACATGGCGCAGTTCAGAGAATTTGAGCGGCTGGCCGGGGCATTTCGCGGTACGCTTAGGGTGCGAACGGCCGACGGCGCGGAGCGGGAAGCGACCGGCGACCTGGTGGGCTACAAGGTGTTGGACGGCTGTGCGGTGCTGACGTTCTTGAAATACCAGCTGGACGGAGAGAGCCACCAGGACTTTAGTTTCCTGACGTATAACACCTACGCCAGCGCGTTCGAGGACGACCATCTGGACAATCGGCGGGACACGCGCGTACATATGATGTACGGCCAGCAAGCCGGCAACGAAATCGTTCTCGTGACCGGGCCCGACGTCCTCCCGGCCCGGCGGCATCGTTGGAATTTCTCCGACGACGGCTCGGTGAACCTGACCGCCGAGGAGTCGGCCGATGGCAGCGAATGGGTGACCCGACTCACCAGCGAGTGGAAAAGCAGCCAGCGGTGACAAACATCTGGATGAAAGACTCATGAAAGCCTACCGTCCACGCAGCGTCCGATTCCACCAAGTCCTGGGCCTCGACGGCTGGCGGCTCAAACTCTATTCGATTTCGTGCGACGGGTCGGAGGTCGACTGGGCCAACTTCGACGGAGGTCTCGCGCTCGTGCGCTCGGCCTTGCCGGAACCTGCCCCTGACGCGGGCCGGCCCGGGGTCGGCTTCATCATCGCGCACCATGGTGACGGTATCGACTACACCGTGGTGAGTTGGTGGGATCGAGAGAATGAGTTGCCGACGCACGTCTTCGCGCTATCGGAGGCTGATGGGAAGGGGTGGCGCCCGGCGTCAGGAGGTGAGTCGTTCTGCGTGTGGGATCTCGAGGTCATCTGGGCGGAGCGCGAGGCGTATATCCAGACCTACCTGGCCGGCGAACCGCCTGATGCTGCGGGGTATCTGGCCCGGCATGTCGGGGAGGTCGGCCCGATCGCCATCCAACCCAGCCGATAGCCGCGTGGCCAACGGGGAGATCCCGCTCAAGTCCGCCCGCCGACTTGACCGAGTCGTTTCGGACGAGGCCTGGATCAAGACCATGCTCCACTCGGCCGGCACCGGTGTGCTCGCCACCGTGCGGGACGGCCAGCCGTTCGTCAATACCAATCTCTTCGTCTACGATGAGAGCGCCGGCGCCATCTATCTCCATACCGCCCGGGTGGGCGAGACCAGGGAGAACGTGGAACGCGAAGAGCGGGTCGCATTCACCGTGTTCGAGCTGGGCCGGTTGCTCCCGGCCGATACCGCACTCGAATTCAGCGCGGAGTACGCTTCCGTGGTGGCCCTCGGACGAGCGGCGATTGTCACCGGCCGGGACGAGGCGGGCCGAGCGCTCCAGGCATTGCTCGACAAGTACTGCCCGGACCTCGTGTCGGGCACGGACTATGAGACCTTCACCGACCAGGATCTCGATCGTACGTCGGTCTATCGCATCACGATCGAGGAGTGGAGCGGCAAGCGGAAGGTGGCGCCCGATGAGTTCGACGGCGCCAGGCCCTATGCCCAACCTACGATGTTAGCGAGCGAGTAGCGTTCTTAGCGGCTCCTTTGAAAAGCCGGGAATGACCGAACTCCACACTGACCTCACCAAGTTCTACGCTCGTCGTGCGCCTGAGTACGAGCGCATCTACCAAAGGCCGGAGCGTCAGGCCGAGCTCCGCCGGCTGGAGCGCGCGGCCACCGAGGCGTTTCCCGAAATGGATGTGCTGGAGGTGGCGTGCGGCACCGGGTACTGGACCCAATTCATCGCCCGGAGCGCCCGGTCCATTCTGGCAACCGATACGAGCCGAGCAGTCCTCGAGCGGGCAGGGGAAAAGGACTTCGGCGCCTGCGACGTCTCGCTCCTCGAGGCGGACGCCTACTCACTCGATAGCGTTCCTGGCGTCTACTCAGCCGGCTTCGCCGGGTTTTGGTGGTCGCACATTCCCAAGAACAGGATTGCCGACTTCGTCCAGTCTTTCCATGGACACCTCGAGCCCGATGCTCGAGTCGTCCTAATGGACAACTCCTTTGTGGAAGGGAGCAGCACGCCGATTTCCCGGACCGACGAGGACGATAACACCTACCAGATCCGACACCTGGAAGACGGCTCCCGGCACGAGATCCTCAAGAATTTCCCCGGGGAGGAGAACCTCCGAGCAAGCCTTGCCCCTTGGGCCCGCGACGTCGAATTCGTCCGGTTGACGCACTATTGGCTATGTAGGTATCGAGTCGCTCGGAGATCCGCTTTGTCTGACACCTAGTCGAGCACTGGAGGAGCAAGCCCCATGAGACTCTGGTTGACGCTCGCTGCACTTCTCGGGACAACGACTGCTGCGTGCGGCCACGACCGATCGGGCAGTGGCGGGGAGGAAGCGCCGGCCGCAGCCGTTTCTCAACTCGACTTGACCATCGATGCTGCCGACACGTTCACGTTGATCGTGGATTCGGTTGTCAGCTTGTCTCCAATCGTTACCCAGCCTGCTGATGCCACCGACGGGGTTTCGTTCGGCACACAGCCGGTGATCAACACGGGCATTCCCGACACAGTAGTCACCGCAGCCCTCGCAACCGGCACCGGGACCCTTGTCAACGTCACTGCGACTGCCGATGTGAACGGTATCGCAACCTTCACCCGCCTGCGCATTGACGGCGGCGTAAGCGTGTTGCACACTATCACGTTTTCGGCGCCAGGCTTTGGCCCGGTCACGAGTGATCCGATCACGCCGGTTGCTACACCCTCAGGTGACGTGCAGGTAGACGAAACAACCGAACTGCAGCTGTGGGACGGCATTTACCTGACAGCATCCACGGCATGGGCTGAGCAGACGCAAGCAGCATTAACCAACGACTGGCCGCCGATGCTGGCGTTAGCCGCCGATTTGCTTGGACCAGCAACATGGATCGTGTCCTGGCGCTCGGGGCAGCAAAGTACTACGGACTGGGTGGATTTTTATGGCCCGTGGCCAGATCCTACCGACTGGCGCTCGGCACGAGACGCCCTAGGCAGTAACTGGGAGCAGGGTGCCCCGATTTGGCACACGTTGCAGCAAAACGACATGGATTTGAGTGTGATCCCGGCG
>JABDII010000149.1 GCA_013003805.1 Gemmatimonadales bacterium | reverse complement strand
CATCTTCCAGGACGGGGACGAACTCGACGGTGCGGACCCAACGGACGGCGACGCGACGAACGATTTCGACGACATCCTGGGTGTGCGGATCAACGCCGTCGTTGCCGCGGCCCGGCTGAACCGACACGTCAATGCCGGCGCGCTCTACACCCGGTCGTACGACTGGCGCTTCACGCCGCGGAACCTCATGTACGAGCGCAATCGGCGATAACCGGTTCGCTAAGCAGCTAGGGACTCCGCGCCCCACGACCCGAGCCACGAGTCGTGGGGTGACTCTTTTCACTCCGGCTGAACGCAGGATACCTTAGACAAGCGAGAAGACCGACGAGGAGCGGTATCTGTGCTACAGTCCTTCCGTAGTCTGAGGCAATCGCTGTCCTCCTCCCACATGGGACTCCGCGGACGGTGGAAGCTCAAACGCCTCCTGAGCCGGCGCGGAGAGTTCGTGTTTCTCGCCTGCATGCCGAAGAGTGGCTCGACCTTCCTCAAGCAGGCCCTACTGGAGATCACCGGGTTCTCGCCGGCGTACCTCGCGTACGCATTCGAGCGGAACGAACAGGACCTCTACTTCCCGGCACTGGTCGATCACTGGAATGTCGCAACGGTTACCCAACAACACGTGCGGGCCACGGGGCCGAATCTTCAGTTGATGCACTGGTTCGGCATCCGGCCGGTCATTCTCGTCAGGAATCTCTTCGATTCGGTGGTGAGCATTCGGGATTATCTCTTTGCCGAAGGATTCGAGAAGTTTCCGTCGCTCTACGTGACCGAGCGGATGGCGGACTTGAGCCGGGAGCGACAGCTCGATTTGCTCATTACGCACGCACTTCCCTGGTACATCAATTTCTACGTATCGTGGTTCGACAGCTCCCGGACCGGCTCGATCGATGCGATGTGGCTCAGCTATGACGACTTGATTCAGGACTGGCCGGCTGGAGTGCGGTCGGTCCTCGATTTCTACGGGATCGCCACATCCGAAGAGCGCATTCGCGCCGCTCTCGAGCACCTTCGATCCGGCGACCGCAGTGACATCCGCCTCAACGTGGGTGTGACGGGCCGTGGGGCCGAACTCACCGAGGCACAGCGCGACCGCATCCGCGAACAGGCCGCCTTCTTTCCATGGGTCGACTTCTCGACAGTTGGGATCGAGTAACCGGCCCCACGATCAAACGGAGGTTGACTCCGCCGAGCCACGGCGGCAGTGTTCGATTCGGTTCCCTCCCCCACCATCTCTCCCCCAGCCCTTCGGAGGGTTGGCCATGGCGACCTACACGCTCAGGGTGAACGGCAAAGACTTCACCGCGAACGTCGCGCCGAATACCCCGCTCCTCTGGGTGCTCCGCGATAGTCTCGACCTCACCGGTACCAAGTTCGGCTGCGGCATCGGCATGTGCCGTGCCTGCACGGTGCACGTGGACGGCGAACCCAAGGCGTCGTGCTTGCTCCTTGTGAGCCAAGTGGGTGCTCAGGCCATCACCACCATCGAGGGTCTCTCGGAAAATCGGTCCCATCCGCTCCAGGAAGCCTGGATCGCCGAGCAGGTTCCTCAGTGCGGCTACTGCGAATCGGGCCAGATCATGGCCGCGGCAGCACTCCTGGCCCGAAAGCCCAGGCCCACCGACGAAGACATCGACGAGTCCATGTCCGCCAACATCTGCCGGTGCGGCACGTACCCGCGGATCCGCCGAGCGATCCATCGCGCCGCCGAGGGGGCGAGCCATGGCTAGCATTGACGTCACCCGCCGTGACTTTCTCAAGGTGAGCGGTGGGGTCGGGACCGGACTGGTCCTGGCGTTCTACCTGCCTGGATGCAGGCCGATGGCCGCCACAAGCCTCGACACCTTCGAGCCCAACGCGTGGATCGGCATCGGAACGGACGGGATCGTCACCCTCACGATCGACAAGTCCGAAATGGGTCAAGGCACCCACACGGCACTCGCCATGATCCTGGCCGAGGAGCTCGAGGCTGATTGGTCGATGGTTCGGCTGGAGGTGCCGGTCGACCCCAGCTCCTGGGAGCGGAACATGGGAACGGGCGGGAGCACGAGCGTTCGAGGGTCCTACGACCTGCTCCGAAAGGCGGGCGCCACAGGCCGCGAGATGCTCATTACCGCAGCGGCGGAGACCTGGGGAGTCGAGCGATCGGAGTGCCGCGCCGAACGTGGGGAGGTGGTTCACACCGCTTCGAACCGCCGGTTGGGCTACGGCGCCTTGGCCGAGCGCGCCGCGGCGCTGAAGGCGCCCGCGGACCCACTGCTCAAGGATCCCAAGGATTTCACCATCCTCGGCACGGAGGTCAAGCGGCTCGATATTCCGTCCAAGGTGGACGGCTCCGCCGTCTTCGGTATCGACGTCAGGGTTCCCGGAGTGTTGATCGCTTCGGTCGAGCGGTCCCGAGTCTTCGGCGGTCGAGTTACGGGCTGTGACGCCGCCGCCGCGATGGCGGTCGAAGGCGTCCGCCACGTGGTCGAAGTGGAAAGCACGGTTGGCGCGCGCACAGATGGATCGTGGCCGGCCCGGCTGGAGAGCGGCGTCGCCGTAGTGGCTGATACCTACTGGCAGGCGATCACCGGCCGGAGCGCGCTCAAGACTACCTGGGACGAAGGCGCCAACGCGGACCTGGGCAGCGACGCGATCACGCAACAATTCCAATCGCTCGCCGCGGAGGAGGGGAAGCCGGCTCGGAATGAGGGCGATGCTATCCGTGCCCTGTCACGCACGACGCGGACGATCGATGCGGTATACCAGGTGCCCTATCTCCATCACGCCACCATGGAGCCGATGAATTGCACGGCACACGTACGCGCCGGCGAATGCGACATCTGGGCCCCAACCCAGACCCAGAGTGCCGCGCAAACCGCGGTGGCCCGGGCACTCGGCGTCAGGCCCGGCAAGGTCAGGATTCACACGACCTTCCTAGGCGGCGGATTCGGCCGGCGGCTCGAGCCCGACTACGCGGCCGAGGCCGCCGTCATCTCGCAGCAGGTGGGCGGCCCGGTCAAGGTCGTGTGGTCCCGTGAGGACGACACCCATCACGGGTTCTATCGGCCGGCGACCTACAACCGCTTTTCTGCCGTGCTGGGTCAGGATGGCACCCCGGTCGCGTGGCGGCACCACATCGTTGGCCCGTCGATCTCGGCCGAGAAGGGCTGGCTCGGCCGGGGCGAAATCGACGACTCGTCGGTGGAGGGCGCGGCCACGCTCCCGTATGACATCCCCAACCTCCGGGTGGAGTACACCCGGGCCGACGTGCCGGTCCCGGTCGGGTTCTGGCGCTCGGTGGGCAGCTCGCAGAACGCCTTCGTCACCGAGGGGTTCATCGACGAACTTGCCGTGGCGGCGGGAGAGGATCCGTTTGAGTATCGCAGGCGGCTCTTGTCGCGCCATCACCGGCACCGCCGAGTACTCGAGCTCGCCGCCGAGAAGTCAGGGTGGGGCACGCCGCTCGGCGCGGGTTGCGGCCGGGGCATTGCCGTGGCCGAGGCGTTCGGCTCCTTCGTGGCGCATGTGGCGGAGGTAACGGTGGACGACGGTGGACAGGTGCGAGTCGACCGGGTGGTCTGTGCGGTGGACTGCGGCCCGATCGTGAATCCGGATACGATCGAGGCGCAAATGGAGGGTGGAGTGGCGTTCGGGCTGACAGCCGCGCTCTACGGCAAGATCTCGATCGATCGGGGGCGGGTGCAGCAAAACAACTTCCACGATTACCAGATGCTCCGCATGCGGGAGATGCCCCGGGTGGAGGTTTCCATCGTG
>JABDII010000590.1 GCA_013003805.1 Gemmatimonadales bacterium | reverse complement strand
GGCATGGGCGTCGAATCGTCCTTCCCGTTGCCGCACACCGATGCGCACCGTCGCGTCCATCCCGTGGGATGCGAGGAGACGGCGCAAACCGATGGCGCGGACGAGGCATCGAGGCCGAAAGAGCCCGTAGCGGGCGACCCGGTTGACTGCCCGAGCCAAGGACTCGGCGCGCCTTTCGTCTTCCGCTCGGGCGGGGACCTCGGTTGTAGGGGCGGAGACCCGGGAGACCAGGCGGCCCTGAGGCTGGGTCCACACCATCACCTGGGCTGCTACTAAGGCCGCCTGGGCCTGGAAGAGGGCTCCCCACTCACCCGGACTGAGGCGGATCAGCTTCCCGATCAGTTTCCAGACCGGTACCGGCATCGGCACGCTCCTGGTCGAGATACTCCACGAGATTGTTGGCAAGGAGGTCGGCGAGTAGGGCCAGGACGTCGGAACGGAGCGATGGCGGGTCGATCCCCTCGAACCGTCGCTCGAGCCTGGCACAGAGCTCCGTCAAGGTCTCGGTCGAGGGTGGGAGCAACTCCCAGATCTCGGCGCCGATCTGGTTGAGACCGTAGTACACCTCGTCCTTGGTCGAGAATAAGACGGCTCCGTCCGACAAGGGGCCGTAGACGACGTGCGACACTGCGCTGGGGAGACGTTCGGGCGCGTCCATGCTTCTCCTTAACAAGCGAATCCACCAAGCCAAATGGAACCGAGCTTGATCAGCATCCATCGTGCCAATGACCCCCCAGTGTACCCGGGGAGCGCCGGCTATCGCAAAAAGCGGCTTGGTGAGCGCCCGAGCGCCCCGCCTTGGGTCGTATAGGGCGAAAAGAGGCCGGTAACGATAGAGGTTCCATTATGGAACGTGCATTCATTGCGGTCAGCGGTATGTTTTGATGGTGGGGGCAAGGTCCACCCCGGGACGCCGCGGCAGGTTCTCACAGGCGCGCGGCGCGCCATCCCGGGTTGAGCCCACACTTGTATCGAGGGCACCGAGTGTCTTCCTGCCCGTTCGTCCCCCCTCCCTCGGGCTGTGCACGTCCGTTCCCCCAATGGGAGCTGGGCGCCATCGGTGTCGCAACGAGTCAAGGAAACGCCATGAAGGTTCGTTACATCAGCGATCTGGAAAGTCTGGAACAATTGTCGGAGGAAGAGCGCCGCCGGTTGGCACCCGTTGCCGATCGGTATGCGTTCCGTCTAAATGACTACTACGCCCGCCTGATCAACTGGAGCGATCCCAACGACCCCATCAGGCGCCTGGTGATTCCCCAGAGCGAGGAACTGGTGGCGTGGGGAGACCTCGATGCGAGCGGTGAGGTCGACTACACTCCCGTGCGGGGGTGCCAACACAAATACTCCGATACGGCTCTCCTGCTTGTGAACGAGGTGTGCGGGGCCTACTGCAGGTACTGTTTCCGCAAGCGCCTGTTCATGAACGACAATGACGATGCGTCCATGGATTACAGCAAGGGACTCGCGTACATCGCCGAGCATGAGGAGATCACCAACGTCCTGCTCACCGGAGGGGACCCCCTGATCCTATCGACCCGCCGGCTTGGGCAGATCTTCAGCGATGTCTCCGCGGTGCCGCACGTTCGGATCATCCGGATCGGTACCAAGATGGTCGCGTTCAATCCGTTCCGCGTGCTGGACGATCCGGAACTCCTCTCGCTCATTCGGGAATACTGCGAGGGCGGAACGCAGATCTACCTGATGAATCACTTCGATCACCCGCGGGAGCTCACGCCCCAAGCGCGGGAAGCGCTACGTCTCCTGCTGGAAGCGGGCGCCCAGATCGTGAACCAGTGTCCCATCATCCGAGGGGTCAACGACCGACCCCAGATCCTGGGAACACTCTTTCGGGAGCTTTCGTTCGAAGGCTGTCCACCATATTACGTGTTCCAGGGGCGGCCGACGGCCGGGAACAAGCCGTATGAAGTACCGATTGTCGAGGGCTGGCGTATCTTCATCGAAGCCAACCGTCACATCTCGGGATTGGCGAAGCGGGCCCGCTTCGTGATGTCCCACCACACGGGCAAGCTCGAGATCTGCGGGATCGATGGTCGATACATCTACTTCCGATACCACCGCGCCCATCGCCCGGAGGATTACGGGCGGATGCTTATCACGCTCCGTGATGACCAAGCCTACTGGCTAGATCAGCTCACGGTGGTCTCCGGGCCCGCCAGCGCCATCAAAGCCGCGGCCCACTTCAATCCGCACGGATAATCCGAGCTCTCGACCGGTGCGAAAGGAAGCTGACCCGCTCGAAGTGAGCGGGTCAGCGTTTTCGCATCCGATCAGAAGGGCTTGAAGCCCGGGCTCCCGTATCGCGTCATGCTGAGCATGTCCCACAGGGGAATGGCGTATGCGAGGACAACCAGGAGGACCGCCACCGCGAACCAGAGTCCCAAGCGGTCCCACAGGCCATTGCGAAATCCGCCGGCCGGCTCGGCCAGAGGCTCCGCCCAGACGATCGCGGGTTGTTCCTTCCGTGGGCCCGCCAGGAGTGTTCCGAGCATCACGAGCATGAAGAAGCCGGCACTGACAAAGAGCAGGATCCCACCGAGCGCGGAGACACTTGTCAGGGATTCCCAGGTTTGGGCCTGAGCGGCGTCGGCGTACCCTGTCTCGAAGAGCCGTCTCGGCAGCCCCATGAGGCCAGTGACGTGGTTGGTGAACGAGAACAGCACCATGCCGCCGAACCACAGGTATGGCTGCACCTGGGCCAGGAGTCGGAGCTCCAGCTCGCGGCCGGTCAGCTTGGGCACCAGCCAGTAGCAGGCCCCCATGAACGTCAACGCGGTGGCGCTTCCGACGGTCAGGTGAAAATGGCCTTGGATCCACGCCGTGTTGTGGACGACGGAGTTGAGTGCGTAAGCCGCATTCACCGCTCCACCGAAGCCTCCCACCAGGAACAGCAGCATCGCAAGCAGGCAGGCGGCCACGAATGGCTCCCCCCAAGGCAACCGGCGGATCCATCCGAAGAGGCCCGTGCCACCCCGCAGACGGCCCGCCACCTCCAGCGAGGCGCACACCGTAAAGGCGGTGACCAGGCTGGGGAACGTCACGGCCATGGTGAGCATGGTGTGCAGCATTTTCCAGTTGGCCGAGATACCCGGATCCTGGAACTGGTGGTGAAAGCCGACTGGGGTCGAGAGAATCAGGAACAGGATGAAGACCATCCGGCCGAGCGGCTCGGAGAACAGCTTGCCGCCGGCCTCGCGAGGCAGGACGGTATACCAGATTGTGTAGGCTGGCAGGAGCCAGAAATACACGAGGGGGTGTCCGAAGTACCAGAACAAGGTCCGGGCCAGCAAGGGGTCGACGGTCTCGACCCAGCCCAGCGACCACGGAATGAGCAGAAACAGCATTTCTGACGCGACACCGAGCGTGGCCAGACACCAGAGAAGTGCGTTGACCGTGGTCGCGTGCATGGCGAGGCTTACCGGCCGTTCTTGCGATGTCCGGCGCGCGGCCCGCCACGAGACGATCATGTTGGCCGCCCACCCCCAGGACCCGACTACCACGAGGGTGAGTCCGATATAGAACGCGGGGTGAGCTTGGAGCGGCGGGTAGAACGTGTAAAGCACGCTGGCGCGGAAGGTGAAGATGGCCCAGCCGGCCAATGCCGTCCCGAGGACGGCCAGCCAAAACATGGCCCACGCGAATTTCCGCCAGCGGATGAAACCGGTCTCCTTCTGGGCGATCACGTAGCCGATGCCCATGATGAAAAAGGTCGTGAACACCAGGGCCATGAGCACGCCGTGGCCGGTGACCGACATGTAGTACATCCGAGCCGACCGATACGGCAATTCCAAATTCGCGCGGCTCAACGCCTGCATCATGGCCATGCCGGCGGCCACGCCGAAGGAGAGCACGACGACCCAAACATGGGCCAGGATGAGGCGGCGTTCGCTCGTTGAGGCGAGTCCGGGAGCTGGAGTCGTCATCCGGCCACCTCCTCGGTCTCGAGCGCCGGCGACTGGGATGCCGTCGGCGGTTCCCAATCTTCCTGGGGTACCACGATGAGTTTCCCGGCCATCATGTGGTGACCGACTCCGCAATACTCGTTGCAGGCGATGAGGTATTCGCCAGGGGTCATGAACTGGGTGGTGAACTGGCTGATGTAGCCCGGAATTGCCATCGCCTGTCCGTTGGTGCCGACAATCTGGTAGCCGTGTACGACATCGGCTGCCGTCAGGTGGAAGGTGATCGGAGTGCCGGCAGGAACGGTAGCCTCCGCGGGAAGCCAGGCGAACGTCACCCCGACCACACGGACATGCACTCGGCCATCGGCATCCACTGACACGCCCTGTGGCGCCATACGGGGGTCGGTCAACGCGGTTCGGGGATCGATCGTCTCGATATGGCTCGGTGGATGGAACTGGCGACCGTACGCGGCGACGGCGGTACTGATGAAGAAGACCGCGAGCACAACCGCGACACCCCACATCCATACCCGCTCGTAGATATCGACCTTCATGGCGTCACCGGCTGGCGCGCCAAGAAGATGAAGATGTAGATGGCGTACCACGCGAGCACAAAGAGAAGGACGTACGCCGCTACGAACGCGAAGGTGCCGATGGGATGCTTCGGGAGCCCCGGGGGCATTTCGGACATCAATACCTCCTCACTATTCGCGAGCATGTAACGCATAGGATGTCGGCGGGCAATGAGGGGCGAAAATAGGAGCCCGCCCAGCTGTTCTCAAGAGCGAACTCCAAACTCGTGCGTTGTTAAAGATTTCTTTATGCTGGGCTGGCGCTGGCCCGGACGGCATTCAGGATTACGGTGACGTCGATGCCTTCCTGAAGCAAGGCGCCCAAGGTCGGCGGAATGAAGCCCAATCCGGCGAGGACCATCGCCAGGCCGCTCAGGCCGAGGCCAACCCAAATGCTCTGCCGGGCGATATACAACGTGCGCTGGCTGATCGCGACGGCGTCGGCCACCCGTTCGAGGTCGTCTGCGAGGACCACCATGTCGGCGGCTTCCGCCGTGATGCCGCCGCCGTGCGCCGCCAAAGCGACGCCGACCGTCGCGGTGCTGAGGGCCGGGGCGTCGTTGGTCCCGTCGCCCACCATGAGGACCTGGCTCCCGGCCTCGACGAGCTCACGCACCAACTCGACCTTGTCAGCCGGGAGGAGGTCACCGTGCGCTTCCCGAATGCCGATCGCTCGGCCCACCGCCACTGCATTCGCTGAGATGTCGCCTGAAAGAAGAATGGTGCGGCGGACGCCAAGCTCTCGTAGACGGGTCAGAAATGACTGAAGTTCCGGCCGAATGCGGTCGGCGTATTCCACCATCCCGGCGGGCTTGCCCTCGACCGCGACGAAGGCGTGCACGCCATCGGAACCGTTCTGGAGTGCGGCGAATCCGATGACGGCTGCGGGGTCCGTGGTCCCGACGTACGCCAGCGATCCGACAGTCACCCGTTGCCGACCGACCTCCCCGTGGACCCCCGAGCCTGGCGCTTCGACCACATGGTGGACCTCGGGGAACCGGACCCCCCGAGCCTTGGCTGCCTCGACGAGCGTGCGGGCCAACAGATGGCTCGACTGCTGCTCAACGGCGCCGGCGAGCCGCAAGACGTCGTGCTCGGTGTACGGCGCTACCGGGACGACGCGCGCCACCTCGGGGCGTCCAATCGTCAAGGTTCCCGTCTTGTCGAACACGCCGATCGTAACCCGACTGAGCTGTTCGAGCGCGCCGCCAGAACGAACGATGACGCGCTGCTGAGCGCACCGGTTGACACCTCCGATGATGGCGACCGGGGTCGCCAGGATGAGAGGGCAGGGGGTCGCGACGACCAGGATTGCCAGGATGCGTTGTGCCTCTCCAGACCAGGCAAAGGCCACGAGGCAGGCCGCGAGTGTCAGGGGAGTGAACCAGACCGCGTAGCGGTCCGCGAGACGTTGAAGAGGGGCCTTGCTTGCCTGGGCGGTTCGAACCAGCTCCACGATGAGGGCATACTGGCTTTCCCGCGCCAAGGCCGTTGCCCGCATGCGAATAGCTCCCTCGCCGTTGAGGCTACCGCTGAGGAGTGTGGTGCCGGGTGCCGCATTCACCGGCACCGGCTCGCCGGTTATCCGCGAAGTGTCGACTTGGGACCGACCCTTGAACGCTACCCCGTCGCACGGCACGAGCTCACCCGGGCGGACCAGGAGCTCGTCGCCAATCTGGATGTCGTCGACTGGGATATCCTCGAGTTCTCGATCGTGATATCGGTGGGCCGTGTGAGGTGCCGCCTCCACCAGCTCGTGCACCGCGGCCGAGGCTCTCCCAGCCGCGTATCGCTCGAGCGCCTCTCCGCCGGTCTGCATGAGGACAACGATCAACCCGGCGAGGGGTTGGCGGAGGGCGAGTGCGGTGAGAATGGCGAGGGTGGCAACCACGTCCGCCGCCCATTGCCCTGCCAGGATCCCTCGCACGGTCTGCCAGACCACGGTGGCTCCGGTGAGGGCGAGTCCCACCAGCCAAACCAGGGCGCCCGTCTCGGCGGTAGCC
>JABDII010000586.1 GCA_013003805.1 Gemmatimonadales bacterium | reverse complement strand
GAGCAACGCTATTCATCCTCTTCATATCGAGACGTGACCCATGACCGACGTCGTTGCCCCAACCAAGTCGCCACCAGGCCCGGATGCCCCGTTGGCCACCGAGCAGGAAGCCCGGGAGGTCGCCGAGGCTGCGCGGGAAAAAGAGTGGCAAGCACCGAGCTTCGTCCGGCAGCTGTTCGAGGGCTCGTTTCTCCTCAACCTGGTGCACCCTTTCCCGGAGATCAGTCCGGAAGAGGAGTCGCGCGCGCGGCCCTTCCTGGACCGCCTCGAACGCTTCATGCGGGAGGAGGTCGACAGCGACCGGATTGACCGTGACGGCAAGATCCCCCCTGAAGTGATTCGCGGGCTGCAGGAGATGGGAGCGTTCGGGATCAAGATTGCAGAGGAATACGGTGGGCTCGGTCTCAGTCAGACCATGTACACTCATGCGATCGGGCTGGTCACGAGCCAGGACGGCAATCTCACCGCCCTCCTCTCGGCCGCCCAATCGATCGGACTACCGACGCCACTCAAGCTGTTTGGCACACCGGAGCAGAAGAAGCGTTTCCTGCCACGCTGCGCCAAGGGAGCCATCTCGGCCTTCGCACTCACGGAGACCAACGTCGGGTCCGACCCTGCCGCTATGACCACGACGGCGACGCTCTCCGACGACGGTACGCACTACATCTTGAACGGCGAGAAGCTGTGGTGCACCAACGGCACGATTGCGGAACTCATCGTGGTCATGGCCCGCACCGGCAAGCGAGACATTTCGGCGTTCGTCGTCGAAACTGACTGGCCTGGCGTGGACGTGGTGCAGCGGCTCCACTTCATGGGTCTCAGAGCGATCGAGAACGGGGTCATTCGATTCACCAACGTGAAGGTGCCGGTCAACAACTTGCTTTGGGGCGAGGGAAAGGGCCTCAAGCTGGCGTTGATCACACTCAACACGGGGCGGCTCACCCTTCCCGCCTCCGCCGTTGCCGGAGCCAAACGCTGCCTCGAGATCTCGCGTCGCTGGGCATCCGAGCGGGTCCAGTGGGGGCAACCCATTGGGAAACACGACGCTATTGCCCAGAAGATCGGCCATATGGCCGCCGACACCTTCGCCATGGAAGCCGTGTCCGATCTGGCTTCCCTGCTCGCTGACCGCGGCAGCCATGACATCCGGCTGGAAGCGGCGATGGCCAAGATGTGGAATACCGAAACCGGGTGGCGCATCGTCGACGACACCATGCAGATCAAGGGTGGGCGCGGATACGAAACGACCGACAGCCTGCGGAGTCGGGGCGACCGCCCGGACCCGGTCGAGCGCATGATGCGGGATTATCGGATCAACCTCGTGTTTGAGGGCTCGAGCGAGATCATGCGGCTCTTTATCGCCCGCGAGGCGGTCGATACCCACCTCGACGTGGCGGGTGACCTCATCAATCCCAAGGCGGCCCCTGGCACGAAGGTCAAGGCGTTGGCGCGCGCCGGACTGTTCTATGCTCGCTGGTATCCCATGGCATGGCTGGGCTGGGGTCGATGGCCCCGCTACGCGGAATTCGGACCGCTGGCGACCCACATCCGGTTCGTCAATCGGGCCTCACGCCACCTGGGGCGGACGTTGTCCCACGCCATGGTTCGGTTCGGGCCCAAGCTCGAGAAGCGACAGGCGGTTTTGGGCCGGCTGGTGGAGATTGGGGCGGAGCTGCTCGCGATTACGGCGGCATGTTCTCGAGCCCACGCCATGGCCAAGAAAGACCCTGCGCATACGGGGCCCGTTGAGCTGGCCGACCTGTTCTCCCGGCACGCCAGGCGGCGGGTCAAAGACCGGTTCCATCGGATCTTCCGGAATGAGGATGTCCGGACTTATGCCACGGCGCGCAAGGTCTTGGATGACGCCTATCTCTGGCTGGAAGAGGGTATGGTTCGGACCGACGCCTGACGCCGTACGAGACGTCGATCACGCCCCCGCCGACCCTCCCTCGGCGGGGGCGTTTTCCAGAGCCTGTCAGGAGGTGCGGGACCCGCCGGAAGTGACTACTTTGCCGCAGAAGCGCCGGCAGGAAGGGACGATCCTCCAACAAGAAGCAAGTTTCCTCCGGCCTTCAGCCTTTTTTCCAACTTCCTGCGCTATCTCTTTATCCCGGAGGCCCGGAGGGGCGCGCCAAGCGAGTAGATCTTCACCTTCGCAAGGATGCGTAGTATGGGACAAGAGACGCTAACCACCGACGAACGGACCCCCGATGTCTATGAGTCCGCAAGGATACCAGAAATGGCAGAAGAGACGCTGACCGTCAAGGACAACAGAACCGGAAAGGTGTACACCCTGCCCATCACGGACGGCACGGTCCGGGGCATGGATCTCCGGCAGATCAAGGTCTCCGACGACGACTTTGGACTCATGTCCTACGACCCGGCCTATATGAACACCGCATCCTGCCGGAGTGCCATCACGTTCATCGACGGGGGCAAAGGAATCCTGCGCTATCGGGGATACCCCATCGAGCAGGTGGCGGAGCATTGCTCGTTCCTGGAGGTCTCCTACCTCACGGCCGAAGGGGAGCTCCCGAACCAAGCCCAGCTCGATAAATGGGTCCATGACGTGACCTACCACACCTACGTCCACACCAACCTCATCAAGTTCCTAGAGGGATTCCGGTACGACGCCCACCCCATGGGAGTGTTCCTGGGGGCGGGCGGGGCGCTGTCCACGTTCTACCCCGATGCAAAGAACATCCACGAGCCGGCCAACCGCTACGC
>JABDII010000571.1 GCA_013003805.1 Gemmatimonadales bacterium | reverse complement strand
GGTCGAGACTGTGCCAACCACCGAACGCCACGACCTGCGCCAGCGGGACACGCGCGTTCAACCTTGGAAGACGGCTCGGGAACTGTGGCGGCAGAGTCGCGACCTCATGATCCCTGAACCGACACCGACCGAGACCGGCCGGCCCAACGGCTCGCGAAGGCGGCGGAAACCGGCGGTGTCGCGATGACCGGACTCACGCTGCTCTTGGTCCTGCAGACCGTGACGGCCGGCCAGCCCGCTGTGCAGGCACCGTCGGCCCGATCTCTCAATGACTACCCTTTCGCCGTGGGCGAGCGGTTCGATTACGATGCCAAGCTTGGCCTGCTCAAACTGGGGACAGGGTACATGGAAGTCACCGGCATCGACACGTTGCGGGGCGTCGAGACCTTCCGCTTCGAGTTCGGGCTGGAAGGCGGCGGGTTGGGGTTCACCATCAACGACCGCATCGAGTCCTGGACCACGACCGCCGATCTGATTTCCCTGCGCCTATACAAGGAGCTGGCCGAGCGGAAGAAAGTCCGCAAACGCACGTACGAGATCTTTCCTGATTCGGGGCATTATCGTGAAGTGGAGAAGGACATCGTCCGGCCTACACCGAAGGAGCCGCTCGACGACACCGCCTTTTTCTACTTCATGCGAGTCACGCCGCTCGTCGTGGGGAAGACCTATCGATACAACCGATACTTCCAGGACGAAAAGAACCCACTCATCGTGAAGGTCGAGAAGCGAGAACGGCTGAAGCTCCCCGACGGACGGAAAGTCGACTGCTTAGTACTACAGCCCGTGATCGGCGACAAGGGCATGTTCGCCAAGCGTGCCAACGCGCGCGTGTGGCTGACAGATGACGCGCGTCGCATCCCGGTCCAGATTCGGTCCCGATTCCCGTTCGGCACTATCACGCTCAAGCTCAAGAAGATGGTGCTGCCCGACGGCGCCTCCTCGACGTCGAACTAAAGAGTCCAAAGTTCGGTAGCGGAACCAAGCACGAGCGCCCGCACATCAGTGCGGGCGCTTCGACCTCGGAGTCGGCGAACGGGGCTAAGCAGACTTCTTCTTGCCCTTGATCATGTCCTCGACCTTGTCCGCGCTCCGCGGACTGATCAGCCTGAGAATCAAGTAGAACACGAACCCAATGGCCGCAAAGACGACCACCGTCCAGAACAGGCTCCAGACCACTCCGAGAAGTCCGAAGGCGATTTTGACGAGAAACAGCGCCACTACTGCGAACACCGCGTAACCGACCAGATTTCTGAACATGGTATCTTCCTCCGAGGTCTGCCGTTCGTTGCGCCGTACGGCCGTACGTTTCAAAAAGTTTCATTGGCTCGTAAGTGATTGATTGTAAATAGATTATGGCTCCATATTATGTGCTGACAGGTTCGCCAGGCTCCCCGTTGGCTCACGCATTCGCCGGCCGCAGGATACCGGGAACCCCCTCGAGGGCTGGCTTCCCAATGATCCTGATGCTCATGCTGGGACTCGGCTGGTCGGTCGCCACCGGCGGCCTCTGGGCCCAGGCCGAGGAAGTCACGCGGGAACGGGCCGAATACCGCGCCTGGCTCGAGGACGCTCCGAATTCTCCGCTAGCGGCCCTGGCCCAGCGGCGGATCGCATCGCGGGTCGTGCTCGGCCCTCCCGAGAGCGACATCCCGCTGCCCGGCCTAGAGCCCCATACCTTGGAGGAGGGGCGGTTGGTCCGACTCACCGGGCCGGCGGGACGCCGCCCACTGCCCCGGAATCGTCTCCTTCCGCTTGGCCCCTATCGCATCTTCTTGAGCGGCGCCCGAGGCCGGACGGTGGTGACGGTGTACGATTCAGCACCCAGGCCCAAGTCTCTTTCCTTCTATCCCTACGACCCGAAGCTGATCTTCACGGCCAAGCTGGTCCCCCCCAAGAAGTCGGGCGCTGTCCGAGTCTTGACGGTCGACGGCGTCGAAGTCGAGGCCACGGAGGCGGGCACATTTCGGGTTCCACTTGGACCGGAAGGAGTGGACCTGAGAGTGCGGCGCATACCCGACGCCGGGACCGAGGAGTCCGAGCTCGAGATCTACTTTCGGGATGAAACCAACGACGAGGGAACCTACCCTGCGGGCCGGTTCGTGTCGCTCCGGCCAATGCGCGACGGGCGCTACGTCTTGGACTTCAACCGAGCCCGGAGTCCCTTTTGCGCGTACAGCTCCGTTTACCCCTGCCCCATTCCCTGGTCCGGCAACGCCATCCCGGCGGCCGTGACCGCCGGTGAACGCTACGAGGGCGGCGGACTCGAAGTCCCCAAGCCGGGCAGGCCATGACAGGGCCTCTGCTCGCCATGGCGAGCGTTCTTGGGATTCTCGCCGGCGCCGGCTTGGAGGGACCATGGCGGGGCGTGTTGGATGTGGCCGGAGGGCCACTCCGCTTCACCATCCAGATCCAGCCGTCGGACCAAGGCTACGACGGCCGCTTGTGCAACGGGTCGAGCTGCAATCTCCTGTCGGCGATCGTGGTACGAGACGACTCGGTCCGATTCGAGATCGCCGACTATGCTGCCACCATTTCCGCGGTACTCCGCGGCGACTCACTCGTCGGCGCGTACCGGAACGTCGGCAACCGCGGACCACGGACCATTCCTTTCCGAGCCTCACCCGGCACGTGGCCGGTTACACATCCGCCGACCGATCTCACCGGCCAGTGGGAGGCGACGTATCAATACGATGGACGGACGAGTCCGCGGATCTTCGAGTTCCGCGACACCCCTGGGGGACTCGAGGGGACCATCATTTCGAACACGGGCGATTACGGGCTCTTCTGGGGCGTGACCGAGGCGGACAGCTTCGCCATGGCCCACTTCGACGGCTCCTTCGTCTATATGCTGACCGGAATGCTGGACGGCGACACGCTCCGCGGCGTCTTCCACGCGGGGCTCCGCACCCAAACGGCGTGGACGGCGGTACGTTCGCGCGGAGGCCCTTACCTCACTCCTCCCACCGAGTTGACCACCGCCGACACGACAGCGCCGTTCGCATTTGCCTTTCCCGATCTCGATGGACGCATTGTCTCCAATACCGATGAGCGATTCCGCGATAAGGTCGTCCTGGTCGATGTGTTCGGGACGTGGTGTCCCACCTGTCACGATGCGGCGCCTCTGCTTCGACAACTCTATGACGCCTACCACGATCGCGGACTGGAGATTGTCGGCTTGGCCTACGAAGTGACCGGCGATCCCAGCATCGACGGAGCATTAGTCCGACGCTACCGGGAGAAGTTCGGCCTCGAGTTCCCGCTCCTTCTCGCCGGCATCAACGACACCGAGCTGGCTGCGGAGACCCTGCCTCAACTGAACGGCTTTACCGCGTTCCCGACGTCGATCTTTCTCGGCCGAGACGGGAAGGTGCGGCAGGTGCACGCCGGGTTTTACGGACCGGCAACCGGTCCGCAACACACCAGGTTGGTCGCGGATTTTCACGCCACGATCGAGCGGCTCCTGGCCGAGCCGTAGCCTTCCGCCCCCCCGGCAGCATGGCTATCTTGCCCGACCGGAAACGACCCATATCGCCTGCGAAATCAGAGGTTTACCGAGTGGCGCTTCCCCTCGTTCAGCTGACGCACACACCCTCGCATTCGGAGGAGCGGCCGCCCGCCATTCCCGCGCGGAAGCCCGGTTGGCTGAAGGTGAAGGCTCCGGGGGGTCAGAACTACGCGCACATCAAGAGACTCATGCGCGAGCGCCAATTGCATACGGTATGTGAAGAGGCGCGTTGTCCCAACATCGGCGAGTGTTGGGAACACAAGGCCGCGACGTTCATGATCTTGGGAGACGTGTGTACCCGGAACTGCGCCTACTGCGCGGTCTCGCACGGCACGCCGGCCCCATTCGATGCCGCAGAACCGGTACGGCTGGCGGAGGCCGTTACCGAAATGGGCCTCCAGCACGTCGTGATTACCTCCGTCGACCGCGACGACCTTCCCAACGGCGGTGCCGAAGCCTTCGCGGGCTGTATCACCG
>JABDII010000559.1 GCA_013003805.1 Gemmatimonadales bacterium | reverse complement strand
GGTCGAGATCGTATATGAAATCGGCGGGATACGTCGAGCTGTAATCGACGTTGAGAAACCCCTCTTTGGGAAAGTGGCCGCATCCGAGGTTCAGCTTGCGCAACTGCTGCAGGTCCGGCGGCAGGCCGGGAAAGGTGTCGGGGATTGTAGATGCCGGCTCGCGGCGCATGTCTGTCACTGGTGCTACTCCATGGCGGACGTGCGCCCATCCTGCGACGGTGCCCCGCCCCGGTGGATCGTACCGCCAAACTTCCACGAATTCCCATTGCGTTGGATCACATAGATGGAATCGGGCGTGATCTCCCCGAAGCGCCCAAGCCATTCCGCTACGTCCGACCGGGCGATGTAGTGCGTTTTGGGCGTCACGAGCTGATCGAAGATGACGTGGCGGAAAAAGGCGATCTCACGTTTGGCGATCCAGAAGCAATACTCAGCGAGGGGCAGTCGTTTGACAAAAGAGAGAAAGCTGAGGGCGCTCAATGTCTTGGCGTAGGCGTACACCGGCAAGGCCAAGGGGGTCGCGACGAGGTACTTGGTAAACCACCAGGGGAATTTCGAGAACAGCTTCCGAAGTGGCTCGACCAAGAGCCGGACGACGAGGTTGCCCTCCTTCGCATAGACCCAGCAATGGAATTTTCCGCCGTCCTTGACGTTCGCCACCACCGAACACAGGCCCTCGAAGGGCGATTCGAGGTGGTGGAGCACTCCGATACAGTACACCAGGTCGAAACCATCGCTCTGAAAGCCCACCATATCCGCTTGTTCGATCTTCCAGTTGTCGAAGCCGGACTTCCGGAGGTTCGAGGAAGCAGACTGGGTGGATTCTCCCAGGTCAATCCCCAGCAGAAACGAAGGATTCCAGGAGACGCTATGGATCAACAGGCTCCCGTTCCCGCACCCCATTTCGAGGACTCGCTTTCCTGAGAAATCTGATTGGTTGAGGGGCGCCATCCAGTCTTCAAACTGTTCCACCGTGTAGACGGAGCCTTCGGGCAGGGTGTTCCAAGACCGGGCAAAAGCGCTGGCGGTCCGCTCGTCGCTCGAAACTGCCCGAGAGGTCTTGTTCATGCGTATTCTCCAGCCCCAGCCGTGGGGAAACGGCCGAACATGTCTGGCCCGAATGTAGCCGGACCGGACCACGGTGGGCTAGGGTGCGCGAGTCTCAGCTGACAGCCGTCGTTGGGCGTCTCGCGTGCCGGTTCACCCAGGAGGGGAGTACGAAGCGGGCCCAGAGTTCCTTGTAGTGGTTTTCGGCACCGCGCCGGTGGCGATCGAGCAGGCGCGCCACCTCGCTTCGTTCGAACATCCCCAACGATGAAGGCCAGTTTCCCAACAGCGTTTCGTGGAAGAGGTCGTACAGTCCTTCGCGGATCCAGCGGGCGATCGGGATGCCGAAACCCTTCTTCCGCCGATGAATGATGCTCCGGGGCAGCAAGGGACCCTGGCCGTTGCCGCCCTCCGCCACGCGCTTGAGCAGGTATTTGGTCGTCCGCCTGAGTTTCATGCGAGGTGGTAGGCTATTGACGTATGCGACCAGGGCCGTGTCGAGCAGCGGCGAACGCACCTCGAGCGAATGCAGCATACTGGCACGGTCGGCCTTGACGAGGATGTCGTCTGGCAAGTAGAAGCGCTGATAGAAGGAGAGCATTCTGTCCACGTCGTGTTCGAGTCCCCGACTCTCCTCGAGAAACGACGCATAGCCCGCCTCGACGGTGAGGTTGCGAGCGAGATCGGGCACCAGCCGTTCGAGCTGTGCGATGGTGAACGGTGCCATCCACACGGGGGGCCACGCACGTTGGGGGACAGTGACGCCGCGGAGGAATCGCGCGGCCTTGAAGCTGAGCGGCATATTCCGGCTGGATGTTGGAATCAAGCCGGCGAGCGGCACGACTGCCCCACGGTGGAGCCAGTTGGGAATGGCCTTCGCATAGGCGCGGGCCGGACCGATCGCTCGGAACGGGTCGTATCCGGCAAAGAGCTCGTCACCACCAACACCACCCATAGCGACCGTCACGTGCTCGCGGGCAAACTGGCAGAGCATCGAGTAGGGCAGGATCGACGGATCCGCAAATGGCTCGTCCAGTGCGTCGATGAGGCCGTCCATTTGGTCCTGCACGTCCGAAATCGCGAAACGTCGACAGTGGTGATCGGTGCCGAGGTACGCTGCAGCCTCGGCGGCATGGCGCGACTCGTCGAAGCTGGCCTCGTGAAAGCCTATCGTGAAGGTCTGCACCGTGTGGGGCGGGCGCAGCCGGGTCATCAACGATGTCACGAGCGAAGAGTCGAGACCGCCGGACAGGAGAACGCCAAGTGGAACATCGGACATGAGCCGCGCCTCGACCGCACTAGTCAACAAGGTGCGAACGCGCTCGCTGGCCTCCTGCTCGGTGGGTGTGGGGCCAGTACTGTGCTTGGGACTGAGATCAATGTCCCAGTATCGCCATGCGCGGAACCCCTCGCGGGCTGACCCCGGCAGGCCGAACGTAAAGGCATGGCCGGCCGGCAACCGCTGCACGTGCTGATACACGCTCTGCGTCCCGGCCACGTAGTCATGAAGCAGAAAGGACAGGACGGCGGTGTCGGAGATCTCGAGCGCGGGTGCGATTGCGGGATGCTGGCGCAGGCTCTTGAGCTCTGAGGCGAAGGCGAACTCCACCAGGCGGCCATTCCCCTGAAAGGGCTTGGAGGTGTAGTACAGGGGTTTCTTCCCGAGGCGGTCGCGGGCGCCGAACAGCACGCCGCGAGACCGATCGAACAATACGAAGGCGAACATGCCGTCGAGGTGGTCCACACAGGCCGTGCCGTAGGCCTCGTAGGCGTGGATCACGCTCTCGGTATCGCAGCGAGAGTCGTACTGGTAGCCTCGGGTCTCGAGCTCGCCGCGTACGGTCAGATGGTTGTAGATCTCGCCGTTGTAGACCAATACGACACTGCCGTCCGGGTTGGTGGCGGGCTGGTGGCCGTGCTCGAGGTCGATGATCGATAGGCGCCGGTGTCCGAGGGAGACCAACTCGTCAACGAAGTTGCCGCACTCGTCGGGACCGCGATGCGTCAACACATCTCGCATTGCCGTCAAAACCTCGGGATCCGGGGTGCCGACGTACCCCACTATGCCGCACACATCGAACTCCCTCCCGTCGCCTCAGTTCTCAGAGCCGGCCCCACGGTGAACCTGCTTGACCACATACGTCTCCTTGTTCTGGGACTCGAAGTAGGTTCGCATTAACATCTCGGCGACCAGTCCCTGCAGGAGCGCGAGGAATCCCACCAGAACGAGCACGGCCGCGATAGCTGGCAAGGGTGTCTCCACCAGATCCTTGTGCCAACCGGAGCCCTCGGGCATGAGCTTGTAGAAGACACTCATTGCGATCGGGATGAGGCTCGCGACCAGGCAAATGAATCCGAACCCGCCGAACAGATAAATGGGCTTGGCTCCGTAGGCGGCGAGAAATTTCACGAGCAACAGGTCGAGCATCACCTTCCCGATCCGCCCGATACCGTACTTGGTACCCCCAAACCGACGAGGGCGGTGGTTGACCTCGATCTCGGTCAGGCGGGCGCCCTGCATATGGGCGTAGATGGGGATGAATCGGTGCATTTCTCCATAGAGCCGGACGCCCGACACGACCTCGCGCCGGTACGCTTTGAGGGTACAGCCATAGTCGTGCAGGGGAACGCCTGAGATGCCGCTGATCAACCAGTTGGCGACCCGAGAGGGAAGCCTCCGGGAGATTGGGTGGTCCTTACGGTTGCGGCGCCACCCACTCACGACATCGAACCCGGAATCCAGACGCTCGAGAAGACGAGGGATGTCTGCTGGGTCGTTCTGGAGGTCGCCGTCGATCGGGATGAGGATTTCTCCTCTCGCCAGGTCGATCCCCGCCATCATCGCCGCGGTTTGGCCAAAGTTGCGGCGGAAGTGGATCACCGTGACGGTGGGGTCCTCATCTGCGATGGAATCGAGGACGGCGCCCGTGTTGTCAGTCGATCCATCGTTGACGAATATGAGCTCGTACGGGCGCGCGAGTGAGGTCAGTACGGCAGTCAGCTCCCGGTGCAATATGGGGACTGACTCTTGTTCGTCGAGGACAGGAACGACAACCGAGATGGCCGCATCATCCATGAAATCGTGCTCCTGTGTCGGTGGCTGCTGGTCTCGAGGATCTCGACTCGATCTCGCGCCTAGAAACGACAAGCCTCAGAACAACGTGCCGTCTCGCCGGTAAGCCGCGTGGCTTCAAGTATACGCCCGGCACCAGTTACGGATAGAGAAGATGGGCGGTGCAGATCGCCACGGCGCAGCTTGGCCTGGGCGACCTCTGTCACTGCCGCAGCAGGACGAGGGGATCGGGCCCGGCTCTTTGGAACGGGCGGTAGTCGCGACGCAGTGCGACGCTCAGAGGCGAGGGCTCGCGCCACAACTTTTGGCCATGATCCCCGGTGAGAATGACGACGGGGATTTCGTTGCGTTCGAGCCACTCCGACAAGCCTGAATAGATGTCCTCGCTGTGAGTGCGTTGGGAGGGTGGCAACACCCAATCCCAGGGCGGCGCATTCGCATCACGAAAGAAGTACAAACTGCTTCCATGCGGTAGGTTGAGCACGGTCGCGTCCTGGAACTCGGCAGGGACGTAGCTCATGATCGCATCAGCCCTCGCCCGAAGGGCGTCGTCGACGCGGACGCTCGGCCCGCCGGCTTTGTGCGCCAGCCAGGTCGAAGTCCACATGGCGACTCCCAGGGCGAGCGCAAGTCCCACCCACCCGTGGCCGAGGCGTTTCATCCAGCCAGACGTGCCGTCGTCATGCAGTAAGCGCCACCCGAGCACGAGGACGAAAACCAAGAAGAATGCCGCGTGGACCCAGTCCGTGCGCCCCCGTAGGTAGACCATGATGATGACGGCGAACATGAGGAGATTGACCACGTCCGCCGGCCGACGACGTGCCGCGAATCTGATGAGGGCGAAGAGCCCCACCAAGACGGGGAGCGCCAGGATGACCCAATGCAGCAGAAAGGCCACGGGCCCCCTCGCCCAGGCCCCTGCCAGGGCGGCCTCGAACATCCTGGGGAGCGGGAGGTCGTTGAATCCTCCCCCCTGTTCGTACGCCTGTGCGGGGTACACCACGGTGGCTGATATGGCATCCGCCAAGTTTCCGCCGACCGCCAGCATGGCCACGACGAGAAGCACCGGCGCCAGCATGCCGGCGAGCACGGCAATGAGCATCGATCGGCGAATCGGCGGCGTCACGACCCGCAGCACGAGCCAAGCGCTGGTCATAAGGCCGAGAGGTTGAATCGATAATCCGGTGAGGCCCGCCAGGATCCCCGCAAGGAAAGCAGGAGTGTTGAAACGGTGGCTTTTGGCTTCGGAACCGCGGCGATCCTTGAAGGGAAGCTCGATAAGCAGCAAGGCCGCGACCGCCAGCGGCAGGCAGAGCCAGTACATGGACGGGACCGGCCAATACCAGAACACTGCCCAGGGAAACACCAGGGAGGCTGCCGCGGCGCCGAGGCGTGCACCGCCAAGGCGCCGAAGCAGCAAGTACGAGACGCCCGTGAGAGTCATCGTAGAGACGATCTGTACGATTCGGAGAGCAGCGAGCGAATGACCGAGGAGTTCGAAGCTCAGCGCAAGGCCATAGAAGCCGACCGGTGGATAATGAATGAAGAAATCACGATAGATCAGCTCACCTTGAGCAATGCGTTTGGCTGACCACGCGATGACCAACTCATCCATTTGAAGTGGGAAATAGCCGAGGGCTAGGGCTGAGAACACCGGGGGGAACGTGGCCAGGATCAAGATCACCCACAGGGCAAGTTCGCCGCCCGTGGGCCAGGCCCCGCGCGGATGCGGCGGCCCCGAGGTCAACCATGCACCGATCGCACCGTACCGCTTGCGTGTCTGACCGTCCTCAGGGCCCATGGGTCCAACCATTTCGGGGGAGACGAGAGACGTAGATCAAACTCTCCGAACTGCGCCTATCGCCTGAAGCTGCCACTACCGAGCCCGCTCACCACCACGCGTCCTTGGATTCGCTGGAGGCTCTTCACCTCCACCACGTAGAGCCGACCCGGCTCGAACTGAGCGGGCGCGATCAGCTCGGTCGCCTCCGACGGCACCGCCCCGAAGCGAATAGGGGCAAGCAGGCGATTCGATGCATCCCGGTCTTGGATTTGCCAGATGATCCGTCCGCTCGTTCCGGCCTCACGCACGACGAGTTCGCCGACGCCGCAGCCGCCACTCCAGCTGAACTCGGCTTGGGGCTCAGTGCTCACCAGGACGTCCAGGCCATCAGGACAGATCTGAATCCGGAGCGTCTCGATATCACATCCGGCCACCAGGATGAGGGCGGCGAAGGCAATACCCAGGCCCCGCAGAGCCGGGGAACGCGTTTCTCTCATTGCGGTTTCACGCTATTCTCAGAGCTTGAATCGTTTAATGGAACCGACCCGGCGGGAGCGCGTCGGTCCCGCGCCGCCGAACCTAACAAGGCCGACCCGGAGCTGTGCCATGTCTCTCAAGCTAACCTTCCTGGGCCACGCCGCCTTTCTCTTGGAGAACGGCGCGCACACCCTGGCCATCGATCCGTTTCTCACCGACAACCCCACTGCGACCAAGGATCCGGACGACATCGAGGCGACCCACATCGCGCTGACCCACGGACATGCGGACCACTGGGGAGATACAGTGGCGATCGCCAAGCGCAACAAGGCCACCGTAATTGCCGCCTTTGAGATCTGTAACTACCTGGCGGAGCACGGCATCACCGCGACCGAGCCCGGGAACCCAGGCGGACGGATTGCAACACCATTCGGCTGGGTCGCCTTTACTCAGGCGTTCCATTCCTCCTCCTATGAGGGACGGTACATGGGGATGCCATGCGGGCTGGTGGTTAGCATGGGCGGCGTGACGGTGTACCACTGCGGCGACACGACGATCTTCGGTGACATGAGGCTGATAGGGGAGATTTATCGTCCGGATATTGCCTGTGTTCCGATCGGGGACCGTTTCACCATGGGGCCCGACCTCGCGGCCCGGGCCACCGAGCTGATCCGGCCCAAAGTGGCCATCCCGATCCACTACAACACCTGGCCTCCGATCGAGCAGGACCCGTCCACGTTCCAGCCCGATGGCGTCGAGGTCCGGGTGATGCAGCCGGGCGAGAGCTGGAATTACGGCTAAGGCGAGCAGTTTGGCGCCGGAGGCCGAAAACTCTTCATTCGGCCTTCCCGGCCGCTTCATAGAGCAGGTGCTATGATGCGTGTGGCGTCCCACTGTGGGGGCTGGAGCAGGGTGCCACAAGTTGGCATCCGCGGGGTACGGCCAGGGGGACCGCACTCCGAGCGGGTGTGCAGGAGCCTCATGGCAGGGCGCTTGAACGGCCGGGCAGTAGGTATTTGTGCCTGTTCGGGGCATGAACCTGGCACGGCAGAGTTAGGCCGCGCCTGAAGAGGGTGGACAATCCACCCGCCCGGTCTATAAAGACCGCCCGATTCTTCACCGGATCGGGCGGTCGTTTCTTTTTGGGGGGGGGCCTAAACCTGCCGTTCGACCACTACCGGACGACCGTGTCGACTTCCGTCTCTCCCTCCGAACGCGCGATAATTGCTGCTCCGCACGAGTCGCTGAACACATTCACTGCAGTTCGGTACATATCCAACGGGCGGTCGATGGCGAGCATGGACCCGACGATCAGGTTGACGTCCGGCCCCCTGAGCCCGATCGACTCGAGGACAATAAAGATCACAACCAGGCCGGCGGACGGTACTGCGGCCGCCCCGATGGATGCCAGCAAGGCGGTCAAGACGACCACACCCTGCTGCATGATCGTGAGGTCGAAGCCGAGGACCTGAG
>JABDII010000539.1 GCA_013003805.1 Gemmatimonadales bacterium | reverse complement strand
GTGGAACACCCCTTCGCTCCGAAGACCCATGAGCCTGCCATGGCATTCTGGGCCGGCTCCTGTGCGGTGGCGGTTTGAGTAGCGGGTCCGAGCAGGAAGGCAGATAGCAGGGCCATGCTGATCATCCAGTGCCCACGCTGTGTTCGTTTCGCGACTGCGTTCCCCGGTTTGATGAACATGATCGATCCCTGTCGAGAAGATGGTCCAGTGCTTGGCTCAGACGCCCGTCGGGGGTTCGGGGTTCACATCAGGCCAGGGGGGCAGCACCTTCGCCAGGATCCAGAGGACGACAAAGGGGAGAATGAGCAATCCAGCCGTCATTAGCAAGCCCTCGAGACCGAGCCACTCCGCCTTGTAAACCGTGAGCCCGCGCAGACTCTTGGAGAAGAGTTGCCCGCCGATCACCACGTTCCAGCGGATACTGAAGATCCCGATGAGAACCAGGATCGCCGACCCGAAGTAGGTGAGCCGCCTCAGTTCGATGTTGAGCGCCAATCCGCCCTTCCAGAGCGCCGGGGACGTGACCGCCAGGAGCGCCAGAGGAACCAGGGTGCCGAGCGCGATCTGCAGCACGATCAGACTGATGAACAAGCGATTCTCGATCATCTGGGACAGGATCGTGATGGACTCCTCCGATTCGTACAGGCGATGGATGAAATCCAGCATTTCCAGGGAGAAGTCAACGACCATGGCGTAGAACAGGAACGTGGCGAGCTTGTCCATGCACGCCATGTCGATGGGCTTCCGCCGTATCAAGCCGGTGAACATGTAGATGACGAGGACGAGTGCAATGCCCGAGACGATCGCGGAAAAGAGAAACACCACGGGCATGAGCACACTGCTCCACCACGGGTTGGCCTTGATCGACCCGAAGATGAAGCCGACATAGCCATGAAGGAGGAACGCCGACGGTATCCCGATGATGGTGATCCATCGCCCCGCATTGTCGTCGAAGCGCAGTGACTTCTCCGAGAGATCCGTTGCCCCCAGGGTAAGAACGAGGTAGAACCAGCGCTTCACCCCGTGCGCGTTCTGGGCCCAGAGCACCATGTCCTTGCGGTACTCAAACCAGATCTCGAGCAGCAGCACCACCGCCAGGTACCAAGCGTAGACGAACCCGAACATCGCCATTGCCGAGCGCGGGTTGGGCGTGAGGAAGATCTCATAGGATCGCAGGGGGTGACCCAAGTGCGCCTGGAGTGGAAGCGGGGCCACAACGAGGAACGCAAGGGCCGTCAACAGGGCCAGACGATAGGTCGGTTCCACCTCCTTCACCTTGAAGACCCGCTCGAGAGAGGCGAGGATGAACGCGCCCGCAACCAGTCCGGTCAAGTACGGATAGAGAACGACGAGCAGGCCCCAGTGGAGCTCAAACTCATTGGGGTAGATGAATCCCTGCATGGGCTACCGCACCTCCCCATCCATGTTGGCGTAGAACACATGGGGCTCGGTATTGAGGTGCGGTTTGAGGACCTGAACATCGTTGAAGCGGAGGAATCGCGCCAACGGCGTCGCGCGGCCTTCCACCTCCCCGAACAGCCGGGCCCCGGTCGGGCAGACTTCCACACACGCCGGCACCAAGCCGTCCACCACGCGATGGTAGCAGAACGTGCACTTGGCCGCGACGCGTGTCTCCGGGTGCAACCACCGCGCCCCGTAGGGACACGCCTGGATGCAATACCGGCACCCGATGCAGTACTCATCGTCCACCAAGACGACGCCATCTTCGGTCGTGAACGTGGCTCCAACCGGACACACCTGGACACACGGCGCGTTTTCGCAGTGATTGCACAGCTTGGGCACGAAGAAGGTGCGGAGCATGCCTCCTTCTCCGGCCGCCTCGGGGAAGCCGTCGATGCCTCCATTGGGACTCTCGACGACGACTTCGCCGTCGGTTCGAATCACGTAGCGCTCCACCCAGGTGTTGAAATGGTGGTCGTCGAGCGGGACATCGTTCTCCGTCTTGCAGGCTTGGACGCAACGACCACACCCGATGCACTTGTTTACGTCGATGCCCATGCCGTAAAGATGGTCCGCGGCAGTGTAGCCCTCTTCCGCAGTGTCCTGCGCATCGAGCGCCGAGATTCGCACCACGCCGAGGAGAATGGGCGCGGCGTAGCC
>JABDII010000526.1 GCA_013003805.1 Gemmatimonadales bacterium | reverse complement strand
ACCACGCGATCGGCATCGGCCAACGGATACGCGTTCAAAGCCAGGGCCCTTGTCATGACTGTCCTAGAAGATGCCGCACTCCCCGGAAGGGTTGCAGCCCTGTCGCCGCTCTAGATCCCTCCCTGGGGCCGCCAGTATCGTCAACTTGCCCTCGCGCCGGCCCGAGCCTGGGTAAACCAATCATTGATAAGGAGTTAGCTGTATATTTCGCTTGGGCCGGGACCGGCTGGCCACCCCCGCCGACCCGGGGAGGCAGAGTTCGTCACGCGTCCAACTGTTCAGCCCACCACCAGATTCACCAGCCGATTGGGCACGTAGATCCGCTTCTGGACCGACTTCCCCACCAAGTGACGCTGGGCCTTCTCATCAGCCAACGCTGCCGCCACGACAGTCGCCTCATCGGCGTCCCGCGGCACCTGGACCTTGGAGCGCGTGCGGCCGTTGACCTGGATCACGACCTCTATCTGATCCTGGACCAGCAGTGACGGGTCCCATGAAGGCCATGATGCGGAGAAGATCGACCGCTCATGCCCGAGCCGTTCCCAGCACTCCTCGGCAAAATGCGGGGCAAACGGTGCCAGCATCACGAGCATGTCCTCGACGACCCTCTGCTCGTGGCACTGCACTTCCCGTAGGACGTTGAGGAGTTCCATGAGTGCCGCAATCGCCGTGTTGTACTTCAGGTCCTCGATATCTTGGCTGACCTTGTGCTTCGTCTGATGCCACTTGACCATCACCGTGTGGTTGATCTCACCGATCGCGTCTTCCGATACACATCTCCCGACCAGATCCCACACCTTGTCTAGAAACCGCCGGGGACCGCTGATGCCGGCGTCACGGAAGTCCCCACCCTCCTGGAACGGGCCCAGCGACATGAGGTACATCCGAAAGGTGTCCGCACCCCAGCGCGCGACGTATTCGTCGGGAATCACCACGTTCCCGCGCGACTTGGACATCTTGGCGCCGTCCTTCACGATCAACCCATGGGCGCGGAACTTGAGAAACGGTTCGTCGAACTCGAGATGCCCCAAGTCGTGAAGCGCCATAGCGAGGAATCGCGCGTACAGGAGGTGGAGCACGGCATGTTCGTTCCCACCGATATACGTCGCGACCGGACACCACGTTTTCGTCCGCGAGGGGTCGAGGGGTCGGTCATCGAACTCGGTGCTGGGGTAGCGTAGGTAATACCAGGCCGAGTCCAGGAATGTGTCGGAAACGTCCGTCTCCCGGTGTCCTCGCTCGCCGCAGTCGGGGCAGGACACGAAGTACCACTCCTCGTTTCGGGCCAGCGGCGAGGTCCCGCTGTCGTCGGGTCGGAAGTCTTCGAGCGGGGGCAAGAGGACGGGGAGGTCGGCCTCAGGAACGGGGACCGCCCCACAATCCTCGCAGTAGATGACCGGTATGGGAGGGCCCCAGTACCGCTGCCGGGAGATGCACCAATCGTAGAGTCGGTACTGTACCTTCCCGCGCCCCAGGTCCTTCTCCTCCAACCAGTGAGTGATGTCGCCAATAGCAGCCGACGCCGGCCGCCCGGTGAACGAGCCTGACGCAATCAGCCGCTCGTTCTCGTCGATGACACGTACCACCGGAAGATCGAACTTCTCGGCAAACTCGAGATCGCGTTCGTCATGCGCGGGAACGGCCATGATGGCCCCGGTACCGTACTCCATCAATACGTAATCCGCGATCCAAACTGGGATCTCTGCACCAGTCGCCGGATTGATGGCGTAGCCTCCAGTGAAGACACCAGTCTTATCCCGTTCGCCCACCCGCCGGGAGACGATGTCCTTTGCCGCCGTTGCCCGGACGTAGTCCTCAACGGCCGAACGCTCGGCAGTGGTCGTGACCTGGCCGACCAATGGATGCTCGGGTGCGAGCACCATGAAGGTGGCGCCGAAGAGCGTGTCTGGCCGGGTCGTAAACACCGCCATGGTCCCATCGCCGGACGCAAGTTTGAAGGTGATGTCCGCACCTTCTGACCGGCCCATCCAATTCCGCTGGGCGGCAGCTGTGCTCTCCGACCAGTCCATTTTTGACGCGTCATCCAAATGGCGCAGTAGCTTCTCGGCATACTCGGTGATTCGAAAGTACCATTGCTCCAAGTTTCGTTGCTCAACCCGAACCCCCGGATGACGCTCGCAGTACCCCTCGATAACCTGCTCATTCGCGAGGACCGTCTTGCATTCCGGGCACCAATTGACGGCTCCGAGTTTCTTATACGCCTTTCCAGCCTTGTACAGTTGGAGAAAGATCCACTGAGTCCACTTGTAATAGGCCGGGTCCGTGGTCGAGAGCTCCTGCCGCCAATCGAACATCCCTCCCATCCTACGAAGTTGGCGGCGGAAGTTGGCAATATTCCGGGGAATCAACTCCGCCGGATGCGTGCCGACCTTGATGGCATAGTTCTCACTGTGGATCCCGAAGGCATCAAACCCTATCGGCTCAAAAACGTCATAGCCCTGGAGGCGTTTGAAGCGCCCGAAAACGTCACTCCCCGTGAAGGCAAACATGTTGCCGACATGGAGCCCCTCGGCCGAGGGATAGGGGTACATCATGAGGTTGTAAAACGGACGGGTCGGCGTATCGAGGTCAGGCTCGTTGACATGCTCCGCCGCCCACCGCTCTTGCCATTTGGCTTCGACGGCCTCTGGGTCGTACCCCTGGTCGCTTGCTGGATGCAGATGCTTCATTGCTCGGTCACGTAGCCTCGTCCTCACGGCCTCTCCCTTGACTCCCGGCTTGAACAGGGAAATCTACGCGGCCGCCAACCAGCATCCAAGCGAGTCCTGCGGCTTGCCGCCCCTCTCGGCCCCCTCTAACTTTGCCCTCACTCGCCGCAGCTCACCTCGCGTCTGGAATGCAATGAGCGATCTCCGCAAGCATCTCACGCGCCGCCTCCACTCCGTCGGTATGGCAGCGATTGTCTTGCTTGGCGTCCTCGTGGCCACTGTAATTTCGACCAGCGAAGCGAGGTACTTGCGCCGCCAAACCGACACGACGCTGGAATCCCTCACCACCTATGGGGCGGCTCTTGTCAACCAGGCCTTGTCCGATCGGCTGGGCGAGCTCGGTCTGCTGGCCGGTACGCCGCTCGTCCGGGCTTCGGCCGCACGGGCTTCCGCGCAGAGTCTCCGTCTCGGCCTGCCGGATACACCCGTCGAGAATCTGGAGGCGCGGTTGGCCGCGACCCCTAGTCTCGGTGGAGGGCCGGCGCTCGACT
>JABDII010000515.1 GCA_013003805.1 Gemmatimonadales bacterium | reverse complement strand
GGGCTACCCGGCCCATTCCAGCAGGTTTGATATTGACGAGGCCGTACTGCCGATCGGCGCGCGCTACTTCTCCGAAATCGCGAGGGTGGCCGGCTCCCAGATTGGCCAGTATAGTGGATGAGGACATTTAGCAGGACCGCACACCACGGTAGCGTCAGCCATGATTGCGATACGCGAGGCCCAGGAAAGTGATGTGCCCGCCATCCACGACATCTTTGTTGCGGTGTACGGCTCCGACTACTGCTTTCCCGAATTCTACGACGAACAGTTTCTGAAGAAGATGGTCTTCGCGGACGACACGCTCGTGTTGGTCGCAGAAGATCCGACACTCGGCGGCGTGGTCGGGACCGGATCCGTCCTGCTCGAGACCGGCGCCCATTCGGACCTGGTGGCGGAATTCGGACGACTCGCCATTCATCCCAAGGCCCAAGGCCGTGGCATCGGTGGCCGCATCATGCAAGCCCGTATCGAGCAGGTGCACGATCGGCTGCATGTTGGATTCGTCGAGGGGCGCGTCGCTCATTTCTATTCGTCCCAAAACGCTGAGCACTATGGGTTCGCAGCCGTAGGATTTCTACCGCTCAAACTGCGACTCGGGGAACGAGAGAGCCTGACCTACCAAGTCAGATACTTCGGGGATGGGCTGAACCTGAGAAAGAACCATCCTCGCGTCATCCCGGAAGTCTATCCTCTCGCGTGCATGGCCATGGATCATCTCGGCCTCCAGGGTCACCCCATCATCGACGAACATTCGGTGGCGTATCCCAGCGCCGAAGACGATTTCATGCTCGAAACCCTCACGACCCAAGGGTATGCGCCCTTGCTTCGGCTCGAGCGCGGCCGAGTGGAGCGTCGGGAGATCTTCGGGCCGATGCGCTTGCACTATGGGTTCTTCCGGATTCAGGCCAGTCACTCGACTTATCTCGTGGCCCGCGAACGGGGACGCATCGTCGGGGCGATTGGCTACACGGTCGATGAGTGCGAGAACACGGCCCGTATATTCGAGCTGATCTCGCTCGATGATCGACCCGTTCGTTTCCTCATCGGCGCCTTTCTCGATTGGTGCCATTCGGATAAGGGTGTGGACTACGTCGAAATCGACGTTAGCGCCTACGCGCCCCGCATGCAACGAACCTTCATCGAGTTGGGTTTCATTCCGGCAGCCTATGTTCCCGCGCTGGCGTTTCACCGCTCCGAGCGGCTCGATGTCATCAAGATGGTCTCGCTGTTCGTTCCCGCGGGTGACGAGACACTCGCGTTGATCCCGTCCATGCAGCGGATCCAGGACGTGGTCATGCGAAGTTGGGCCACGCGAACTGTCGCTCCGAAAATCGGCGCGGCCATCCACCAGGCGGCATTGTTTCAGGGGCTCACGGACGATCAGGCAGGTCGGGTTGCCCGAGTCGGTACGTTCGCGATGTTCCACCCCGGTGAACGCATCTATAGTGAGGGAACGCCGGCTGATGCCCTCTTCGCGGTCCTCGACGGAGAAATCGCGATTACGATGGGACCGGCGAGTGTGCGCGTCGGCACGGTGAGCGCCGGCGAGTGCCTCGGTGAGGTTTCGTTGCTACTTGGAGGTTCGCATACCGCCTCGGCCGTTGCCGCATCCCCAGTTGAGGTAGGTGTCTTCCGGCATGCCGAGCTCAGCGATTTGGTGCGCCGCCGACCGGACATTGGCGTCGTCCTCTACCGCAATCTCGGCCGCGGCCTGGGACGGAAGCTCAAGCGGTCCGACGACTCCTTCATTCGGGAGTGATTGAGTCATCCTCCGGCTCGAGTCGGACCTCGATCCTCTCTCGTTCAGCCGCACTCCGCTCGCCGTATTCAGGAGACTCGAGCAACGAACGGAGCTTCGGGCTCACCGGCACTACCATCACGCTCGGCTGCCATTTCAACCGCTCTCCGGTCTTGGCATCCCGGATCCGCCCAGTTTCGAGCGCGTGACTCGCCTCCGCCAGGGAGAGCCGGCCTAAGGCGTCGTACATCGCCTCGAATCGCGCCTGGGCTGCGGGATCCAAGAACGTGAGCAGGCGCCTTCCTAGTGCCGCCATGTAGTAGTGCGAGGGGACGAAAGCGATTCCGTCGAGGTGAAGCGTCTCGCACAGTACGATGAGCCAGCCGTAGATCTCTCGAAGCATGCCGAGCCCCGGGCGATCTTGGCCCGGCAGCTGGGGGTGGTCGGGCGAGAACGTGGCCCGCGGGTTCTGCAGGAGGAGCCATTCAACGAAGAGCATCTCGAGGCCCGGAACCACTCGTCGGCTCCGGGCCACCTTGAGTTCCATGAGGGCGGGCGCCGGTCCCGAATCGGCGAGGAGGCGAACGGTTGGCGCGGCTCCGCGGCCGGGTACGATCTCGAGAGTGGGGCCGGGAAACCCGAGCGCGCGGATCTGGGTCAGGATTCCGAACCGCTCGAGCATGAGCTCGATGCCGTGTTTGGTGTAGTGACCCAGCACGCGTTCCTCCAGCGCCGTGCGGCCGACCGATCCCAGGAGCTCCTCCTCGGTCAGATCCCATCCGGGACGATTCGTCTCGGCAGCCAGCTCGGTGCCTTCGAATTGCCGCGTGAACCGACGGAACCGCCGCAACACGGCTTCGGTTTGGCCTGGTGGTTCCACCACACGGCCGGACACAAGCCAGCCAAAGAACCGGGCCGAATACCGCCACGCCCGATCGCCATACCCTCCTCCCAATACGACAGCGATTGAAGGCGCGGGTCGCTGGGCGCGGAGAGTCTCGATCACGAACTGATCCCGCGCCAACATGCCGGCGTCGGTGAGCTGCCAGTCGCCAAGCCGGTCGTCGTGTGCCGCATCTGATCCCGCGACATAGATCACCAACTCGGGCCGGTGCATCCCGAGGATGGCGGGGAGTTCCCGCCTAAGGGTCTCGAGCAGGAGGTCACCCGTGACACCGGGACCCAGCGCGATGCTCGTATCGGCAACTGCCGCGGCGTCATCCCACGCCGAGTGATGGAGCGAAAAGGTGTAGACCGATGAGTCGTCTGCAAATGCGGCCCGGGTTCCATTCCCGTCGTGCATGTCCAGATCGATCACCATCACCGGCCGATCATAGCCTTTGCTGCGGAGCCGTGTGATACTCACTGCGATGTCGTTGAAGACGCAGAAGCCCATGCCTCGCTCAGGGGTGGCGTGATGGAATCCACCGCCGAGATTGACACCGATGCGGCCACTCCGGAGGGCCATGCGGGTGGCCTGGACCGTACCGCCAACCATCAACCGTTGCAGGTCGAGGACTTCCTCGAGTTGAGCCGCCGTTACCTCCACGCCGAGAATACCGGTGAGCGTGGCTGGGGTCTGAAGGCTGTCGAGGTAGTCCGAAGAGTGAACTTCCAGCAACCGACGGAGCGTCACCGGCTTCGGTTGCGTGAGATCCGGCCGGCCAATGAGGCGTTCCTCCCGAAGGAAGGCGAGAACGCGCTCGGCGCGCAGAGGGTCCATAGGAACGCCCGAGACGCTCCTGGCGTATCTCTTGTCGTACACGAAAATGGCCTGGGATGAACGTACCTGGCGGAGAACGGAGTTGCCCATTCGTCGAAGGGCTTGGAGTAGCTGCCCGTTCACGGTTGCTCCGAGGGTGGCGCTTGCCCGGGGCCGTTCAAAAAGAAGTGCCGAGTCCCGCGTGCAGGTGCAAGGCTACGTTGGGC
>JABDII010000502.1 GCA_013003805.1 Gemmatimonadales bacterium | reverse complement strand
ACACTGCTGGTACCAGAGACGAATGTCGGTGGGTATATGAACACGGGTTGGGATCTCGTGGCGAACCTGTGTGGTGCGACGGTGGCGGCCGTGCTCATCTGGCGCTACGAGCGAGTACCGGTAGGCGAGCGGAACCGTTGACCGGGCGTATTGCGCAAATCGCGTTGACAGCAGGCTCGGCGGTCGTGCTGTTGTTCGCGGCTGACTGGATTCTGCAGCCTGTACCGATTCCGGCGGGAACGGCAACACTCGGTGGCTTATTGCCGTTGTGGCTTGTACGTCGAGGCAGTCGGCTCTGGGTGGCGGCCGGGCTGGTGGTCGGCGGGTCCGTTGGCTCGGCGTATCACCTCTTCGTTCACTGGAGCGGCCGGAGCAGCTTGCCCGGCGAGGGATTAGCCGCGCATGTGGCGGCAGATGGGATCCGGGGAGTGGCGGTGGCCGCGATCGTCGTTCTGTTTGTCGCCCTGGTCGCGAGAACACTGCGGTCGAGGGCGGTTAAGGGGAGTGTGCCGTGACTCGTTACCCGGTCGTTCGCTCTGGCCGAGCTGCGCGGCGATTAAGGTTGGGGACGCGAAAGTTTTGCCGAGGTCTCACTAGATCCTGCGGGTAAGGCTAGAGCCGACTGGAAAGGTGGAGGCGAGGACACCATGGCAGTGAAGCCGGTTCCGGACGGATACCATACCGTTACGCCGTACCTCATGGTGGACGGTGTTATCGACTTGCTGTCGTATCTGGGTGAAGCGTTTGATGCGCACGAGGAGCTACGACTGCAGCGGCCGGACGGTTCGATCATGCATGCCGAAGTCCGGATTGGTGACTCTCGCGTGATGATGGGCGAGCCGCTGGGTGAGTTCGGGCCTATGCCTGCCTCGATATACCTATACGTGAGCGACTGTGACGCTGTTTACGCGAAGGCGATTCAGGCGGGTGGCATTTCGGTGATGGAACCGACGGACATGGAGCACGCCGGTGAACGGTACGGCGGGGTGAAGGATCCCTGCGGCAACATCTGGTGGGTCGCGACTCATATCGAAGACGTTTCTCCCGACGAGCAGGCACGGCGCATCGAGGCGCTGAAACACAAGTGGTCGTAAGTTCGATAGACCGAGACCTGGGTCGACCTGGCCGTCGAGTTCGTCGATACGCTGCCTCCGAAGTGAGGCGCGCCGAGAGATGCACGCGTAGAGGTTGTTGATGAGGCGCTACCGAGTTTACCAGGTCGACGCGTTCACGAACCAGAAGTTCCGGGGTAACCCGGCGGGTGTCGTTCCGGACGCCGATGGGCTCTCGGAGGCGGAAATGCAGACGATCGCCCGCGAGCTCAACAACTCGGAAACCGCCTTCGTTTTGAGCCCGGATGCGCCCGACCACGATGTGAGGGTGCGTTTCTTCACTCCGACGACCGAGGTTCCTTCTTGCGGCCATGCGACTATCGCGGCGCACTATGTCCGGGCGGTCGAGGGCTCTTTGACCTCCGGTACCGTGGTCCAGAAGATCGGTGCCGGGATTCTGCCGGTCGACGTTATTCGTGACGACTCTGGCTATCTAATCGCGATGACGCAGGGGGCGATCGAATTCAGCGAACCGTTGGCGGCAAAGGTCAGTGGGGAAATCGTCGCGGCGCTGGGCGCTGTCGCCGGCGATCTGGACGAGCGCTGTCCGATTCAAATCATATCCACCGGTCATTCCAAAGTCCTGATCGGGGTCCGGTCGCGGGAGGTGCTCAACTCGCTCGAGCCGGACCTGGGTCGGCTCGCCGCAATCAGCCGGCGCATCGGCTGTAACGGCTATTTCGTGTTCACGTTGGATTCCGGGACCGCGGACGTGATGGCGCACGGCCGCATGTTCGCGCCCGCGATCGGCATCCCTGAGGACCCTGTTACCGGCAACGCCAATGGGCCGCTCGGTGCTTACCTCGTCAAGCATGGCCTGGCAACGGCGGTTGACGGGGTGCTGCGTTTCCGTGCTCGGCAGGGTGAGGCGATGGGGCGGCCGGGGATCGTGGAGGTCACGGTACGCGCGGTGGGCGCGGAGCCCACGCTGGTGCAGGTGGCGGGTCGGGCCGTAATCGTACTTCGGTCGGAGCTGGAACTGACGGGGTCGTAACAAGGGATTCCATGCAAAGGAGTGTGGCGGACGATGCCGCACTTGACCTTCGAGTATACAGTCGGCCATCAGCCCAAGATCGCGTTCGATGAGCTGTTTGCCCGGATGCATACCGTGCTCGCGGAAGTGGGCCGCATCGAGATCGGCAATTGCAAAAGCCGGGCAACCGAGTTGAAGCAATTCTATATCGGGGACGGTGCGGGTGAGAGCGGTTTCGTTCACCTCGAGGTCCGGTTTCTAGAGGGAAGGTCGGCCGGCAAGAAGCGGGAGATCGGCCTGAGCCTTCTGGAACTCGTGCGCGGGTGCTACGCGGCGGATGTAGAGGCGAGTAATGTACAGATCACGGTCGAAGTGCGGGACATCGAGCGGGCGATGTACTTCAAGGTGCCCGAGTTGGGCGGGGACGATCGCTGAGCTGGCCCCGCCGCGGGCGGGGGCGTCAGTAGCCCGGCGAACAAGTTTGCGGAGGCGTTGCAGCGGCGACTAGGTTGTAGGGTGCCAAGAAACGCTCGAGCGTGTGGGGGTCAGTGAAGAGGGGAAGCGAAGCAAAGAATGAAAGCGATGCCGCGGTAGCGCTCTCGGCGGAGGAGAAGCGTGCGCTGCTCGGGGTCGCGAGGCAGGTGCTCGTCGATCACTTGAGCGGGAAACGGTTCACCGCGCCGCGGCCTGACTCGCCAGCGTTGCTCGAGCCGCGGGCGACGTTTGTCACATTGCGGGTGCGGGATACAAACGAGCTCAGAGGTTGCCGTGGCGAATGCCACGCGAGTCAGCGGTTGGTCGAGTCGGTGGCTCAGATGGCGATAGCTGCTGCCACCGACCCGCGTTTCACGCCGGTGGCAGCCGAAGAGCTGCCAACCCTGCACATAGAGATAAGCGTACTTTCGCCTTTGGAACCAATTGAGCCGGACGACGTCGTGGTGGGTCGGCACGGGCTGATGATAGTGTGCGGCGATTTCTCGGGACTGCTGCTGCCACAGGTGGCGGTTGCCCAGGGTTGGGATCGGGAAGCGTTCCTGGACGGTGTGTGCCGGAAGGCCGGCCTGCCCGGGGAGGCCTGGAAAGCCGACGGCGTGGTACTATTCGGCTTCGAGGCGGATGCTTGGGGAGAGGAGGGCTAGGATGAAGGCTTTGTTGTCGGTCTGGTGGATTTGAGGTGCTATGCCGATCGTCTACACGATCGACTCCGATAACGGCCTCGTGCTCACGAAAGCGACGGGGATACTGACAGACGCGGAAGTGGCGGAGCACAAGCGCGCACTGATGGCGGATCCGGATTTCAGGCCTGGGATGAGGGAGTTGTCCGACGTGCGGTCGGTGGAGCGTCTCGACATCACGCGTGACGGCGTGAGGCGGTTCGCCGCTCTGGACGAAATCCATTCGCCGCAGTTGGGGGACTACAAGCTGGCCATGGTCGCCAGCGCGGACGTGGTGTAATGAAGCGTGTTTGGCTCATCCACTGGAAGGAAGAGGAGACTGCCGCGAAAGCCCGGAAGCTGAGGGCTGCCGGATATCGGGTGAACTGCGAGCCGGTGACCCCGGATAGCCTGCGAGAGTTGAAGCGGAACCCGCCCGCTGCCGTGGTCATCGACTTGAACCGACTGCCGGCCCAAGGTCGGGATGTGGGTGTGGCGGTCCGTCAAAGCAAATCCACACGAAGGGTCCCCGTCGTTTTTGTCGATGGCGATCCCGCCAAGGTAAAGCGCATCAAAGGGCTGTTGCCCGACGCCGAGTATACGACCTGGGGTCGAATCCGCGGCTCGCTGCGACGAGCGATCGCGAATCCGCCGGCGGACCCGGTAGTGCACAAGTCGGCGCTCGCCGGCTATTCGGGTACCCCGTTGCCAAAGAAGCTGGGCATCAAGGCGGGCTACGTGGTCGCGTTGGTGGGTGCACCGCAAGGGTTCGAGAAGACACTGGGTCGCCTGCCGGACGATGTGCAGCTGCGAAAGCAAGCGCGGGGAAAACCCGACCTGGTCGTTTGGTTCGCCAGATCAAGAAAGGAACTGGAGAGTCGCGTGAAGCGGATGGGAGCGCTGGCGGGTGTGGGTGGCCTGTGGATCGCCTGGCCGAAGAAGGCCTCGGGGCTTGCTACAGACCTGTCGCAAAGTGATGTGCGGAAGGTCGGCCTGGCATCGGGCCTGGTCGACTACAAGGTCGCCGCGATCGACGAAACCTGGTCGGGTCTCAAGTTCGCCCGACGAAAACCGAGATAGCCCGCGGCCAACGAGATGACCGAGCCGGACAGCCCGCAGCTCGTTGACGGGTCCGAGCCGTCAGCGCCTGAAGACCTGTTCAGACGGCTGCAGGAGCTGTCCATCCCCACGAATACTGCAACGCACCCGCCGGTGTTCACGGTCGAGGAGGCGAAGTCGCTTCGGGGTGAGCTAGGCGGCTGCCACACGAAAAACCTGTTCTTGAAGGACAAGAAAGGTGTGATGTGGCTGGTGGTCTGCCCCGAGGACCGGGCGGTGGATTTGAAGGGACTGGCCGAAAGGTTGGGCTCGG
>JABDII010000486.1 GCA_013003805.1 Gemmatimonadales bacterium | reverse complement strand
GCGCGGCTCTGCTGAGCCGCGCCTCGCTATCATCCGGACCCGCGCCCGACCCGAGAGATCAGGCCGGGGTAAACTGCCGCGTGGGCGCCATGTCACACCCATTCCATATCACCGAGAGGGTTCCTCGCAGCACGCCATCTACCATCAGCTCGGCATGGAGCTCTCCGGCGGTGATGCGGCGGCTGGGACGCTTCGCGGCGCAGGTGGCGTCGTAGACCAGCGGGGTCACGGTGGATACGACGAAATCACGGGCCTGCCGGCCCCGAATGAGCGACCAGGCTCCGTCGACCGTAATCGATCCGCTCGGCAGTGGGTCACCGAACACGATCGCGGCATCCCCCGTAAACTCGACCATCCAATCCGACATGACCGTCCTTTCGGGTCCGAGCGTTCCGGTCCACACACTGGTGAGCTGCTCGGTCGCCGTCAGGACGTCACCGGCTTGCCGTACGCTTCGGGTGCCGTTTCGGGTTGCCTGAAATGAACGCGACCCGTTTGCGGATGTGTGCGTGTGCCCGAAATTCTCGAACGTTTCGTCGAGATCATATCCAGCAGTATTGGGGAACGGATCGGTAAGTCGGAAGGTACCCGTCAGCGCAAACGAAGCGCCGCCACCACGCCGGCTACTAAACGAACAATCATCCTCCCCGAACATCGCCGTCAGTTCCGTCGGGACCCCATCGCCATCGGGATCCTCGAGCGGAAGCGGGCTCACACTGAGACAGGCAATGAGCGGAGTTGGGAGGTGTGGCCTGGAACCCGGCGGGAATAGCACCTTGAGATTGCTCAGGGACAGATCGAACCACCCCAGCGTCCCGCGATGGAAGAGAGCCCCGAAGGAAAGATCCGCTTCGTCTTCAAACGTGTCGCCGATGTCGGCCACTTCCGCCGCGCTCAGCGCGACCTGGCTATCGGTATCGACGCCGGCCGAATCGCCGCAGGCGGACAACCCTAACGCCATGACGAGGGCGACAAGGAATGACGACCGCAGGTGATGTGAACGCATATGCGCTATCCTCGTGGTCCGTTTCATGGGAAGTGTAGTGCCTGAAACCGGTTGTGCAAAGGCAATTTCGCTCTTTCGACACCCGAGTCAGTGATTCGGGTCACGTACACCGCTTTGATCCCCCCAGAGGGGCGCGCTACCTTTTGCACCATGACGCTGGAGACCCGCCGTACCGACCCCGGCCAGGCCGACCCGGATCTTCATCCGCTCGAGCTCTCACCGGAGTCCATGCGGCACATGGTGGAGGCGGTGACCGAACAGATCGTCACCTACATCCAGTCCCTGCCGGACCAGCCCGCTGCTCGGGTTGAAGGCGGCGTTGAGTTGGCCCGCTCGCTGGTGGAAGACTTACCCGAGGAGGGCGCGCCGTTTAGGTCGTTGATCGACCTCGTCTTCGAGCGGGCCGTCCCTACCGGATTCAACACGGCAGGACCCGGCTATTTGGCCTATATCCCGGGCGGCGGTCTGTTCCACTCCGCCTTGGCAGACTTCATCGCGGACGCGGTGAATCGGTACGTAGGCGTGTGGATGGCGGCTCCCGGCCTGGTTCAACTCGAGGCGAACGTCATCCGCTGGTTCAATCAAATGGTCGGCTTCCCGCCGGAAGCGGGCGGTCTCCTCACCTCTGGTGGCTCGCTGGCCAATTTCACGGCCGTCGTCGCCGCTCGCCGCGAGCGGCTACCGGCGGATTTCCTCGCCGGCACATTGTACGCCTCCGACCAGGTACACCACTCTGTGCTCAAGGCGGCGATGCTGGCCGGCTTTCCGCCCGAGAATGTTCGGCAAGTCCCGGTAGATGACCAGTTCCGCATTCGTCTGGACGCGCTCGAGGACCACATCGCGGCAGACCGCACTCGGGGGACGGGAGCGCAGCCGTTCTTCCTGGTGGGGAGTGCCGGAACCACGAACACCGGCGCGGTGGACGACCTGGCGGCCCTCGCATCAGTCGCGGAACGCGAGCGCATGTGGTTCCATGTCGACGCGGCCTACGGTGGGTTCTTCATGCTCACGGAACGAGGTCGAAGCCGGTTCGTGGGACTCGAGCGAGCCGATTCCATCACACTCGACCCCCACAAGGGGCTCTTCCTTCCGTACGGTACCGGAAGCCTATTGGTTCGCAGCCTCGAGACCCTCAGACGGGCGCATCGGGTCACCGCCGACTACATGCCGGCTCTTCAGGACTCGAATGAGTTCGTCGACTACTGTACCGTGTCGCCCGAGTTATCACGTGACTTCCGCGGCCTCAGAGTGTGGCTTCCTCTCAAGATGCATGGCGCCGCGGCGTTCCGGACGGCGCTCGACGAAAAGCTCGACCTCACGGAATGGATTACCGAGGAACTCCGCACAATCGAGGAGCTCGAGATCGTCGCCGAGCCGCAACTTTCGATTGTCGCGTTTGCGCTCCGCTCCCCGGGGAAGGGGCTCAACCACGGCCCCGAGGAGCTTAATCAGCGGAACCGGGAGTTGCTCCACCGCATCAACGCCAAGCAACGGGTCTATCTCACGGGAACGCAGCTTGGCGACCGTTTCGTGATCCGAATTTGCGTATTGAGCTTCCGCACCCATCAGGATCGGATGCTGGCCGCCCTCGACGACATCCGGCGGTCGGTGCGCGAGGTCATCGCGCGTCAGCCTGACTAATCTTCGCCGCCTGGTACCACCCGAAGCCATTCATCGTCCATAATCACTCGGCTCCCTACCTGCAGGCACACATCCGCAAAGCGTGACTCGATCCAGCCGCGCACGGCCCGAGCAGCGGGTTGGGTCATGCCATAGGCAAGTTCGATGGGAAACGCGCGGACTCGCGTCACACCGGCGCCCTCGAGGCTCAGCTCGAAGAGCAATTGGCGATCGTTTCGATAGGCCCGGTCGATGGCATAGTCCGTGACCAAATCCCCGGTGGCATAGAGCGCAACACCATTCCCGATCCACTCCACGCCCTGGAAATGATGCGGGCTGTGGCCCCACACGACCCGGGCTCCCGCTTCAACCAGGAGCCGGGCAAGCTGCCGGTAGCACTCAGGCACGACCGGGGCCCAATTCGGCTGCCAGTGGACCGCCACCACAACGTGGTCCACCTGGTCGGCCAGGGCCTCTACGGCGTCGAGCAACGGGAGCTGGGCGTCCGGCTCCGCGAGATCCAAGTACCAGATTCCGGGTCGGCTTTGCCCGGCCGCGAAGTCTGCCTGGTGATCGCAGCAGGAGAGGAGTCCCAAGCGTACTCCTGAGACTTGGACGATGGCAGGGCATTGGGCCGCCTCCAAATCCTCACCCGCACCCGCATGGGCGATGTTCCGACTGTCCAGGAGCGCCAGCGTGTCCCGAAGCCCCGCTCGATCGGCATCGAGGGCGTGATTGTTCGCCAGGCTCACGAGGCCGATCCCGGCATGGGTCAGGACGTCCACACCGATCGGATCGGCCCGAAAGTAGAACGCCTTCGGGGGACCGGAATACTGCGCGTGGTCAGGGGAGATGGCGCATTCGAGATTCGCCAGGAACAGGTCGGCATGGCGGGTCGCGGGGCGCAAAGGGCCGAATGGATGCGCCGGACCTTCCTTTCGCACCGTCGAATTGACCCCCCGTCCCAACATCACGTCGCCGCCGAACAGGATGATCGGGGAGCGAAGCTCACTCAAGGCGACCATCCCGATGGGTGCCGCCATCTTGTCTCCGAGGCTTTTGGCCCCGATAATGGGTGATTGGAGAGCGTCCCGTAGGTCGATATCGAAAGGCTTCGAGTGGAGGCAGCATGGACATCAAGAGCCTGGCCAAGGGATTGGCCTATGTGGGTGAGGCGCAAGGTAAGCGGCAGACCTATTACATCTTCGAGGGCCGCAAGCATTTCTTCGTCATGTCCTTCTCCCGCGCCAAGCGCAACGCCGGCAACTTCAATATCGTGAGCATCGATGCCGTCGCCTATATCCGGAAGCGCTTTGCCGGTGCCAAGGGACTGACCTCCCAAGAGGTCGCCAAGCGAAACAAGCGTCCCCGGCTGTTCCGCACTGCCCTCGAGGCACTCAACATCCTCTACATCCTCGTCGCGATGGGTGAGGCGAAGGTCGATCAGCGCCACCAGGCCACTCCCCAGCTCTTCTTCAACTTGAGTGGCTAGCTCCCCAAGAAGGCGGACGGGCCAGTCCGCCGCGCCGCTGACCTTCGGTCGATGACCCGTAAGCTCCTGATCGACACGGACACCGCGTCGGACGACGCGGTGGCCTTGATCATGGCGTTGCGCCGCCCCGAGGTGGACGTTGTGGCCATCACCGTGGTGTCGGGCAACGTCTCCGTCGACCAAGGCGTCCGGAACGCGCTCTACACCGTCGAACTCTGCGACGCCGATGTGCCGGTCTATCGCGGGGAGGCAAAACCGCTTCGTCGGGAGGCCGCGTTCGCCCATTTCTTTCACGGCAACGACGGCTTGGGGGACCAGAACTACTCACCTCCAACCCGCACCGCAGGCGATGCCCATGCGGTCGACGTCTTGATCGAGACGGTCCGTGCCAACCCTGGCATCGAACTCGTGACGCTCGGGCCGCTCACCAATGTGGCGCTCGCCGTCCAGCAGGCACCCGATATCGTGCCAATGGTCGGCCGGTGCATCGTCATGGGCGGCGCCGCTTGTACCGTGGGAAATGTTACACCAGCGGCGGAGTTTAACATTTGGGTCGATCCCGATGCCGCGAGAACTGTGTTCCATGCGGGCCTGCCGCTGGAAATGGTCGGCTGGGAACTCTGCCGGCTCGAGGCCAATCTCACGACCGCGGAGATGGAGACCGTCCGTAGCTTCGACACGCCACTCGCGCACTTTACCCTCGACTGCAACACGGTCGCCCTCGAGGCCAATCGGCGCCAGTCGGGCGACCCGGGGCTGGCCCTCCCCGATCCGGTCGCCATGGCAGTGACCATCGATCCGACCATCTGTACGCGGAAGAGCCCCCATTACACCGACGTCGAGACCCAAAGCGAGCTCACCCGCGGGATGACCGTGGTGGACGCGCTGGGCATCGCGGCCGACGAACGTAACGACGCGGTCTGGAGCCACATCACGGCACGCGAGCCCAACGCCACGATCTGCTGGGAGATCGACATCCCGGCATGGAAGGAGCTCCTCTACTCGGTGCTCCGGCCATGAGCCGGTCCCCTCGAGTCGTCGTCGTCGGAAGCTCCAACACCGACCTGGTCATCAAGACCCAGTCGATCCCGCGGCCGGGAGAAACGGTGTTGGGCGGGTCCTTTCTCATGGCCGCCGGTGGGAAGGGTGCCAACCAGGCGGTGGCGGCGGCCCGGCTCGGGGCCGACGTGACATTCATCGCCCGAATCGGGTCCGACGCCTTTGGCGACGCCGCCCGAGCCTGCCTGGCCGCCGAAGGCATCCGAACCGAGTTCATCGAGCGGGAGGACCAAACCGCATCGGGAGTAGCACTCATCATCGTGGATGAGCAGGCCGAGAACGCGATCGCCGTCGCTCCGGGTGCGAACAGTCTCTTGAGCGCCAACGACGTCGAGCGGGCCAACGACACTATCCGGGCCGCCGATGTCCTGCTCCTGCAACTCGAGACCCCGCTCGACACGGTACGCCATGCGGCGCGCTTGGCACGGGAGGCCCGAGTGCCGGTGATTCTCAATCCCGCGCCGGCCCAACCACTGGATTGCGCGCTGCTGGAAGACATTACGGTGCTCACGCCGAACCGCGGGGAAGCAGCTTTTCTCTCAGGTATAGAGGTAGGCGATGAGGCCACAGCGCGGGCCGCGGCGAACGCCCTCCTCGAGATGGGCGTCGCCCACGTGGTCATCACCCTGGGCGCCGAGGGCGCACTCTGGATCGGCCGGGGTGAGGGGGAGAGGGAGGAAGACCGAGTGGCGGGCATGGCGGTCGAGGCAATCGACACCACCGCGGCGGGCGACGCTTTCAACGGAGCCCTCGCGGCTGCGCTCGGTGCCGGGGATTCCATGCGTGAGGCGGTTCGCTTCGCGACGGTCGCCGGCGCGCTTGCTACCACCCAGATGGGCGCCCAGCCATCCTTGCCGACTCGTGAAGCAGTGGAGATCTTGAACGCTCGAGCCCAGTAGCCGGTTCCGGATTCCATGCGTGTTCCACACTTGGGAAGATCCATGAACCTCGATCACTGTTTCCGTACGCTCGTCGCCGCACTCTGGCTGACCACAGCCGCGACGCCCGCCGTCGGACAGGTGGATACGACGCCGTCCCCCGACACACTCCAAGCGTTGCCCCAGGGTGCGGCGGTCGTGGTCCGGGGCGACACGCTGTTCCAACTCTATGGGTCGATGGGGCCCTTCACGCCCGCTGCTCGGGCATCCGCCCTGGTGGATCGCATCGACAGCCTGGCTCGAACCCCAGGGGCACAGTCGATCGCTGTGGACGTCGTGGACACCACAGGGG
>JABDII010000402.1 GCA_013003805.1 Gemmatimonadales bacterium | reverse complement strand
GGTCGATCAGGATGGGCCCCCGGCCAGGCTCGGTCGTAACGACGCTGCGCAGGGCCACCTGTTCGCCGGATCCCGTGGTCAGAGTCAGGTTGAGGATCTCGTCCAGGGACCGTTTCTCGGCATCCTTGAGCTGCACGAGGATGCGGTAGGAGTTGCCCTGGGACCGGAACTCTCCGACTCGGGAGCCGGCCACTGTGGTCTCGAGGATCCCGGTGACGTCGCGAACGCTTAAGCCAAGATCGGCGATCTTGTCGCGGTCCACACTGATTTCCTGTTGGGGAACGCCCGCTTCGCGGCTGGTGTCGACGTCCGTGATGCCCGCAACGCCGGCGATCGACAAGGCGACCCGCTGGGCCAGGGCGTCGAGCGTTTGGAGGGCGAATCCCCGGATCTCGATCGTCAGCCCTTCGTCGCCGCCCAGGAGCCTCTCCAGCAGGAACTGGCCCTGTGGGGCGCGGGTTCGAATGTCCATGCCGGGGATATTGCCGGACAGGCGGCGCCGCAGATCATCGGCGATCTCCACATTCGACCGGTTTCTCTCGGTTGCCGGTGACAGCGACATGCGGATAGTTCCCCGCGAGGCCGCGTCCGGCCGCCATCCCGACGCGCCGACGCTCACCACCGACGAGACGGTTTCCGGCACCGTGGAATAGACGATCTTCTCCATGAGCCGCGTCTGCCGGTCGACCAGATCCAGCCGGGTGCCGACCTCCATCTCGCCGGTGACCCGCACCTCCCCCTCGTCGCTGGGCGGAAGGAATTCGGTGCCGATCATCGGCAGTAGGAGCAGGCTTGCGGCAAGGATCGCAGCCGCGCAGGAAACGGTCGCAAGCCGGTGGGTCAGAGCCCACAACACCAGGTCGCGGTAGTTGTTTTCGAGATCCTTAAAAAATACGTTCGCCGCGGTGTCCCATCGCTCGATCGTCGGCGCCCGTTTCTTTTGGCGTTGCTCCCGGATAGCCAAGGGGCCGGCGGCGAGCATCGGCACCAGGCTCAAGGAAACCAGCAGGGAGCAGACCAGGGCAAAGATGATGACGTACGCCATTTCCTTGAAGAGCACCCCGGAGACGCCCCGGACGAAAATCAGCGGCAGGAAGATCACCAGCGTGGTGATCGTGCTGGCGATGATGGCCGAGGCAACCTCCCGGGCGCCCTCCACCGCGGCGACCGTCGCCGGCTCGAGAGCCTCGCTTTGCCGCCGAAAGATGTTCTCCAGAACCACGATGGAACTGTCGACCATCATGCCCACGCCCAGCGCCAGCCCTCCCAGGGTCATCAGGTTCAGCGTGAACCCCCCGAAAAAGATCAGCGCGAAGGTCGCGATGACGGAGATCGGGATCGCCAGGGAAATCACCACGGTGCTGCGCAGGTTGCGCATGAAGAAGAGCAGCACCACGATCGCCAGGCAACCGCCGTACAGCACCGAACGCGCGACGTTGGCGATCGACCGTTCGATGAAGTTGCCCTGGTTGATCACCGGGACGATCCGGATCTGCGGAAAGGCCTTATTGGCCTCTTCGATCTCGGCGAGCACCCGCCGGGAGACCTCGACGGTGTTGGCGTCGGCCTCCTTCCGGATGGCTACGCGAATACCGCGTTCGCCGTTTACGCGGATGATGCGCGAAAGTTTTTCATAGGTGTCCGTGACGCCGGCGATCTGGCCGAGCGTAACCGGCGCCCCTTCCCGTTCCACGATGACCGTGTCCCGGATCTGATCGAGATTCGCGAACTCGGCCGGCGCGCGGAGCGTTATTTCGTACCGCCCCTGTTCGATCTGGCCCGCGGGCAGGTCGAGGTTGGCGTTGCGGATCGCCTCGAGCACCCGGTCGAGGGGCAGTCCCAGGGCATTGATCCGGTCGGGGTCCAGTTCGATCCGGACCTCCCGGTTGAAGCCCCCCCAAAGGTCGACCTGGGCAACACCCGGGACGTGGGCGAAGCGGTAGCGGATATGGTCCTCGATCAGCTGCGTGAGCTCCACGGGATCGAGGTTGCTGGAGATGCCGAGCAGGACAACCGGAAAGCTGGCGATGTCGAACTTGGCGACCCGGGGCCGCACGACGTCCTCGGGAAGCTCGTTGATCTCGTCTTCCAGCTGGGCCTGGACATCCAGCGCGGCCGTGTCGATGTCCGTGCCCCACACGAAGCTCACACGGACGCTGCTGTTGCCCTCGGACGACTGGGACATCACGTCTTTGACGCCTGGCACGGTGCCGACGATCTCTTCGATGATCTGGGTGACCAGACTCTCCATCACCTCCGGGCTTGCCCCCTCGTACCCCGTGCGGATGGTAAGCGTAGGCAATTCGATGTTGGGAAGGAGATCGATCCGGATGCGGCTTAAGGATACCGCCCCGAGAATCACGACGATAAGGGTAACCATCGTGATGAAAATAGGTCGCCGTACGCTTATGTCCGGGAGGTTCATTTCCGGTCTGTTTTGGGACCGGCGGGGGCGGTTTCTCCCTCCCCGGCGGGGATCGTGATCGGGGAGCCGTCATCCACCAGCTGGTGGCCCAGGATGACGACCCGGCCCGACAATCCCTCGCCTTCCACCTGTACCCGATTTCCTTCCCGGATGCCGACCGTAACCGTGCGCCAGGCAACCGATCGGCCGTCCTCTTGCACGACGAACACCCCGGCCTGGTCGCCGCGCTTGGTCAGGGCATGCTCCGGAACGATCGTCGTCTCGGCCACACGGTCGAGTACCACGGTTACCCGGATGAACATGCCGGGCTTGAGCCTGCGCTGCGTGTTCTCGATCATCAGCTCGACCCGGGCCTGTCGCGTGGCCTGGCGGAAGACGGGCGCGATCCGTTCGATCCGGCCATGAAACTGTTCGCCCGGGTAGCCTTCCGTGGTCAGGATGGCGGTTTGACCGGTCCGCATGCGGGCGTAGTCCTTTTCGGTGACGAAGATCACCCCGGTGATGGGGTCGAGTTCGACGATCAGCAGCAGGGATGCGTTGGCGGAAACGGTCCCCCCTTCGTCGACGAACCGCTCCGCGACGACGCGTCGGTCGCTCCCGCCGGTCCAGCCCGCCCGGACCTTCGTGTACCTAAGCCGGATGTTTGCCGTTTCCAGCGCGGACTTCGCCTTGGTCACCTGGGCCCGGGCAACCTCGAGTCGCGCCTGTTTCGCCAGGCGATTCGCATTGGACGAATCGAGCTGTGACTCAGAGGCCACCCCCCGCCCCCGAAGCGTCCTGACGCGCTCGAGCTCCCGGGTCGCGATTTCCAGAGCGCTTTTCGCCTCGGAAAGGTTGGCCCTTGCTACCTCGAGATCGGCTTTTGCCTGCGCAACTGCCTGGACGTACTCGTCGTTGTCCAGTTCCGCGACAACTTGCCCTCGCTTTACGGTGTCGGCGAGATTGACAGCCAGTCGCTCGACGCGCCCGCTCACCTTCGGTGCGACGAC
>JABDII010000378.1 GCA_013003805.1 Gemmatimonadales bacterium | reverse complement strand
CTCCTCCACGCGAGCTCCAACAGCTCTTCCGTCCCAACGAGTGAATAGAGGCCCGCATCGTCACCGGCTGGCAGCACCGAGGCGAACGGCGGGGTACCGTCCGGACGGACCAGCCCCGCCGGTCGTGCCCCCATCACTTCGACGACACTGAATCCCATTCGCTCCGGATGCAAGCCGAAAATGCCAAGGACCCGAATGGTGTCGTCGTTCTGGCCCGGCGAGACGAACCATCCGTCGAGTGGCTCGTGTGGTTCCTCGGGCGCGATTTGAGCCCATACCGACCGGGCTGGCCACTGCAGATAGTACGCGGAGGGTGGAGAGCCGCTCAGGTCCTTGAGCGCGGCTCCGCCCAACAAAGCCAGCCCGCGGTCGCGGGTAAGGCGGAACGTCCATACGCCGGCCTCCCACATCAAGTAGGCGTGGTGGACCAGCCCCACCAGCTGATCGATGGCTTCGCCCATCCCTTCTTCCGGCCGCAACTCTCGCAGTAGCGTCACGACCTCTTGGTTGAGGAGAAACACGTCCCGGTCGCGAGCGGTCTGTCCCGCAGTCTCGAGACCGTCACGGATTTGGGGAAAGCGCTCTCCTGCGAGGTCGCCGAAGAGTAGTTCAAATGGTGTCGGCCGCTCGGCCATGCGATGCCTCGTCCTGGTTGTTGAGAGGGAGGAAGTCATCCAACAGCGCCACGAATTGCTCAAATGCTTCGATGAACGGAGCATGCCCGCAGTTGGGCAGCAGGTGGAACTCGGCGTCGAGGGCCTGGGCCAGCGTCCGCGACGCGGCGGTCGGGATCGCGTCGTGCTCACCGTGGAGCACCAGCGCCGGGATCGCAAGCTGGGCCAGGCGTGGGCGAAGATCGTAGTCGCCCAGGCTCGCCCACACTTCGTGCTCGGTGCGGTTCGTGACCCTGAAAGGGGTGAGATCGCGAGCGCGATTCCGATCGTAGAAATAGGCCGCCACAGACAACTCAAAGAGCCGCTGACGATAGAAGTCGGGATCTCGCACGCCGAGCCCACTCTCCCGGAGCGCACGGCGCTCTGCCTCGAGCGTGGGGTCGCGATTGCGCTCGGCGAATGCCTGCTCGAATTCCTCGCGTGCCGCCCGCCAGGCGGGTGCCGGCGCCACCAGTGCGAGTTCTGAAACTCGGCTGGGGAACTCCGTCGCGTACAGGACGGCGAGGAGCCCGCCCCAAGAGTATCCGAGAAGCGTAAGGCGATCTATCCCCCACACGGCCCGGAGGGCCTCCAGGTCCGCGACCTGCTCCCGCCATCCGACGGCGATGGACCGATCGACCGGTGATCGGCCGCCGCCCCGTTGGTCGTAATACACCAGAGTCCTGCCGCGGGCGAGGGCATCCATCGCGGGCAGGAGGTAATCGTGGTGGGCACCCGGGCCGCCGTGCAGGACGACGGTCGGTGGACCCTTCCCCGCGCGCCGTTCGAAGATGGAAATGCCGCGAATGTGCCGGACGAGCGTCTCAGCCATTGGCGGCTCGCGACGGTTGGGGTGCCCGGTCATGCGCCGGAGCTTGCCGAGTGAGGGGGGTGCCTATCGGAGAATATCTAGCGTCGGCTCATAAGAGGACCGCGAGAGCATCCGCTACTCGTCGGACGGCGGCCTCTTCGTCGGCAGTGAAGGGGTCGGGGTAATCACTATCGATGTCGATCTGACCCAGGATCGTCTTGCCGCGGCGAATCAGGACGACCAACTCCGAAGCGGTCTCGGTACTGCATGAGAGGTACTCAGATGATTGCGAGACATCCCCGATGTTCTGGTCGATACCGGTTGCGGCGGCCGTTCCACACACTCCTTGGCCGACCGGGATGCGAGTGAGTTCGGTGGCTCTGCCTGCGTACGCTTCCAGCACGAGGTCGTCACCCTCGACCATGTACAGGTAGACCGAGGTGTAGGGCTGACCAACCGCCTGAATCTTGGTGGCCGCGAGCTGCAAGAGTTCGGACCGCTTCACTTCATGGGCGAAGGCAGCGCGCAGCGCGGCCACCACATGATCCGCCGACAATGCCGTCATCGATCGGCGCGGCTCGCGAAGGTGATACGAAAATGGCGCTCTTCGCCGTCGCGGAGCACCACGACATCGGCTTCGTCGCCGGGCTTGAACGTTCCCAGCGCATCGGACATGGCCTGGAGATCGGCTATCTCGTGATCCCCCAAACGAATCAAGACGTCTCCGGCCGCGAGCCCCGCCTTTTCTGCCGGGCTGCCCGTGCTCACACCCGAGAACCGGACGCCGGTAACCCCACCCGTCATATCGGGGATGGAACCGAACCAGGCCCGCTCCCCACTCGGGCTGTCACCCCGCGCCGCGGGTTTCGGCGCCGGAGCCGCGACGTACGTGAGTGATTCGCGCCGATTAGCCAGGGCCTGGACAATGTTGGCCGTGTAGTCGGCGACGCGGACGAGCCCGTCGGAGTTGATCTTGTCGGCGTCATCAGTCGCGCGGTGGTAGTCTTCATGCAGATCCGTGAAGAGGTGCACCACCGGGAGCTGCGCCGCGTAAAAGGATGAATGGTCGCTTGGACCATAGCCATCGCCGGAGGCCTTGAGGTCGAATCCCGCGTACCAATTGAGCGAGTCGAGCAATGCCGGGAGTTCCGTCGCTGTCTCGGCTCCAAAGGCGATGAGCTTGTCGTTTCGAAGTCGCCCCACCATGTCCAGATTGACCATCGCCACCGACTGACTGAGCGGATACACCGGATTCTTGGTGTAGTGGGCAGACCCGAGCAGGCCGAGTTCTTCACCACTGAACGCGATGAAGACCACGGTCCGAGCCGGCGGATTGCCGCTCAGACGCCGCGCGATGTGGAGCAAAGCCGCGGTTCCCGAGGCATTGTCATCCGCGCCGTTGTGGACGTAGCCCGTGTTGTTGGGATCGAGCGCGCCGGCGCCCCCCAATCC
>JABDII010000323.1 GCA_013003805.1 Gemmatimonadales bacterium | reverse complement strand
GGGTATGACTCACCTCCACGGCTTCCGGTGCTTGGGCAGTTGCTTCCCACCCCTCGATGACGTGGGGCTCGACCTCAGGCTCAGGCTCGATCTCAGGCTCGAACTCGTCCGCCGCCGCTACGACCCGTGTGCCACCCGGCTCCAATTCCGGGAGCTCAACGTCCGACGGATCGAACAGGAGAGCCATTTCACCGAGCCGGATGGTGGCGCCCGGCGCGAGGGCCATCTCCCCCACAACCTCCTCTCCCTCGACCAGAGTCCCGTTGGTGGATCCGAGGTCACTCAGGAACCAAATCCCCTCGCGCAATTGCAGTTTGGCATGTGAGGTACTGACGCTTGTGTCGTCCAGGACCAGGTCGTTGTGGTCCGCCCGCCCGAGGTTGACCACCGGTGAGCGGATAGCGAGACGCTCTCCCTTGTGGGGGCCATGGCGCACCAGGAGGGACCCAAAGTCAACCGCCGGCTTCGTATCGGACTCGGCCGAATCTCCTGCCATTGCCTCTTGGATCGACGAAAGCGGGATCCCATGCAGCGTATCGGTCAACTTCTCGCTGGCCCCGAGTGGAGCTTCGTACGGTATCTCGTCTGCCATATCCACCTCGCCCGCGTCGGGCGCGGCTGTCGGGGTCATGTCGGCGTAGAATCGGAACTCTTCGGTCCCGATACGGATGACGTCCGATCGGGCGAGCACACGGTCGGCGCCGATCCGGAGGCCGTTCACAAACGTGCCGTTGGTGCTGTGGTCGGTCAGAATGTACTGCTCGCCACGATGGGTGATTTCCGCGTGTTTTCGAGACACGTCCTGCCCGGCGACGACGACGTCGGCACTCGCTTCTCGGCCCAAGACCGCGGTGTCCTCGATGTCATACTCTCGGCCATCGGTGAGACAGACGAGCCGGCCACCCGCGGCAGTCCATTCGGGAGTGGGAGTGCGGCCTTCTCCAGGATCGGGAAGCCCCGCCGAGCTCATGAATTCCGTGTGGCCTGCCCGGACCGAGTCCACCACCCGCAGCTCGAGTTCGCCGAGGCAGACCTTGTCTCCATGGAGCAACGGACTCGGGTTCTCCCCTAGGAGGACCCCGTTCACCGTGATCTCCGCATCGGGCGAGGCCCGGCGAATCGCGACCGATCCATCGGGCATGCCTTGCACGATGGCGTGTTGCCAGAGCACCCCCTCGCCGCTCAGGCGGAGGGCGCTGTCGGGATCGGAGCCGATCGCCATCTCGCCAGACGGGATGGGGTGATGCCGGCCGTTGTACTCGAGTTCCATCATCGCTGAAGGGTATCCCGGGTTGCGCTAATTATCTAACGTATCCGCCGCTCCGTAACCATGCAAGCGAGATGAGCTTACGCGCTCTCAGCCAGATCTTGCCCACTCAATTGGAGCAAATACAGCCGCTGGTAGGCCCCTTGGCGTGCCAGGAGGCGCGCATGGGTCCCGCGTTCGATGACCTCCCCGTGGTGCAGGACCAGAATTTCATCGGCGTGCAAAATGGTGCTGAGCCGGTGGGCGACCACGAGGCTGGTTCGCCCGGCCATCAGCTCCGCGATGGCCTGCTGGATCTGTGACTCCGTTTCCGTATCGACCGAGCTGGTCGCCTCGTCCAAGACCAAGATACGCGGGTCGAGTGCCAGTGCTCGCGCAAAACTCAGGAGCTGCCGCTCGCCGACGCTCAGGCTCCGGCCTCTCTCACCGAGCCGGTGCTGGTATCTGGCGGGAAGGCGGTTGATGAACCGGTCGGCTCCGACTCGGGCCGCAGCCTGCTGGGCCACCTCCGGGGAAATGGGTGCGTCCAGAGTGAGATTACGCAGGATATCTCCGGCGAACAGGAAGAGGTCTTGTTGGACCAGTCCGATTTCCCCACGTAGCGTGGAGGTCGTCAAGGTTCGAATGTCGTGGCCGTCGAGGGTGATGCGTCCCCGCTGGGGATCGTAGAAACGAAGCAGGAGATTGATGATGGTCGACTTTCCCGCGCCCGTGTGGCCGACGAGGGCGACGGTTTCGCCAGGGGAGGCACTGAAGCTCACGTCCTTGAGTACCCACGGGCCGTCGTCGGTGTAGCGGAACGACACGCTCTCGAATTCGATCTTCCCCCGGCTGGGCCGTGGCAGGGACACGGGAGACGCCGGCTCGGCGACCGTGACCGGCTCATCCAGGAGCCGGAAGACTCGCTCCGACGATGCCATAGCGCTCTGGATGATGTTGTATTTCTCCGAGAGATCTTGCAGGGGCTGGAAGAATCGGCGCGTGAGTTGGATGAAGGCGGCAAGGGTCCCAACTGTGAGTGTGGCGTCGAGTGCCCGCAGACCGCCATAGAATAGAAGAAGCGCGAGGGCGACCGAGGTCAGGATCTCGATGGCAGGAAAGAAAATGGCGTAGAGGCGGATGGCTCGGAGATGCTCATCCAAGTGTTCCCGATTGACGGCATCGAATCGGCGTGCTTCGGTTCCCTCGCGACCGAAGAGTTGAACCACCCGCATCCCCGACAAGTGTTCCTGCAGAAACGCGTTGATCCTGGCAAGCCGGCGGCGGATTTCCCGGAAGACCTCCCGTACGCGCCGGCGGAAGAAGGTGGCCGTCATCCAGACGACGGGTATGACAGCAAACGCGACGAGGGCCAGCCGCCAATCCATGATGAGCATCATGATCATGATGGCGAGGAGCGTGAACACGTCGCCGAACACCGCCACCACCCCTGAGGAGAACAACTCGTTCAGGGACTCCACATCGGAGGTCACGCGGGTCATGAGCCGACCGACCGGACGGCGATCAAAATAGGGAATGCTCAGTCGCTGCAGGTGCCCGAACAGCTGGTGCCGAAGATCGCGCATGACCCGCTGGCCAATGGCGGTCGTCACGAGGACCTCACCGTACCCGTTCACGAACCCGAGAATGAGGACGATGACATAGACGGCGGCGAGAATTCCCAACAGGCCGCCGTCCCCTTGCGGGATGGCCACGTCGATCGCCTGTTGGGTGAGGTACGGCCCCACCAGTGGAAAGACCCCACCGATCAGTAGTTGGACCACGCCCAGCGCGATGAGCCCCCGGTAGGGCCGCAGGTAGGTGAGCAGGCGCCGGAACAGGGCCGGGTCGTAGACTCTGCCCAGGGCATCGTCGGGGTGGAGTTCGGTATCGCCGGCAGGCCCGGTCACGCGGGTCCGGTCTCCGGTTGCATATGGGTTCGGTGTTCCCCGATGCTTCGCAATCCTTGCCGCACCCAGCGCCAGAATACGAAGAAACCGAAGGCGATGGTGAAGTAGCTGAGGATGAGCCGCCAGATCATGGTGTAGAGCGGCGTGAGCGCAACCGGCACGTACACCGACATCACCACCGCCGAGGTCAGTTCCGCCACTCCAGAGGCACCGGGCGTGGGCACAAAATACAGGAGGAACGTGATCAACGTCTGGACCAGAAGCACATCGACGAACTGCGCTTCGATGCCCACGGCGCGCAGGGCGACGTATCCCGCCAGCAACTTGTTGGCATGGGACGGACCCGAGATGATCGTGGCCCAGAGCAGGGCGAGCCAACCCTTGGGAGAGTTGAACTTCTCGACGCTATCGTGCGCCGTATCGATGCCAGCCTGCAGCTTCTCGAGCTTGGCGGCCACCCGCGTGCTGCGTCGACCGGCGAAGATCGCCAGGCGATGGATCAGATCGCGGAAGATCCGCGGGAAGAAAATGATGACGACCAACAGCACGCCGAGGCCCGCGAAGAGCCCGAGGCTGCCGAGGAACAGATCGTACAGGGAAAGACCGAGCACATTTCCCTTTTCCCCGAGGGATTTCCCGGCACCGAAGAGAATGGCCAGCGGCCCCGCGATGGCGAAGAACGCAACGGTCGCGATGAACGTCATGAGGGTCGAGGTCACAGCAACCGGGACGGGCACGCTGTGCCGCCGCATGGTATAGATCATCAACGGTGCGGCACCCGACTGCATCGGCGTCAGGTACGCCGCCCACGCACTCATCCCGCCCGCGAGGATCATGCCCTTGAGCGGTGGGTTGGGATGGAGGACGCGCGCGACGACCCAGAGTCGGAACCCACCTCCGAACCAGTCCATGGAGGCAAGCCCCAGCCCGAGCACGATCCAGCCCCATCGAATGCGAGTCAGGCTGTCGAGGAACGCCGGGAGGTTGTTGCCGTAGATGAGGACCGCGATGTAACCGATCAGCGAGATCAGAACGAAGATCTCGAATCCTCGAACCAGAAGCTTGGGCGAGAGCACGCGTGCCATGACAGGGGGGAACGTACCGGTCCAAGGTGGCCTGCGGTAGGGGATCTCCGCGCACCCCCTGCCCCGGTGCTATTGTTCTGTCATGGAAGGGTCCGCCATCCACATCGTCAACGCCTCACAGCATAACCTGAAAGGCATCACGGTCGACCTGCCGCATCGGCAGTTGATCGTGGTCACCGGGCCATCCGGCTCCGGCAAGAGCAGCCTGGCGTTTGATACCCTGTATGCCGAAGGGCAGCGTCGGTACATCGAGTCTCTCTCGACCTACGCGAAGCAGTTTCTCGACCGAATGCCGAAACCCGCGGTCGATCGCCTCGAGGGCTTGGCGCCAGCGGTTGCCATCGAGCAACACAACCCGACGGTCTCGAGCCGCTCCACGGTAGGCACGGCCACCGAAGTGTACGATTTCCTCCGCCTCTTCTGGGCCCGAATCGGGATGGCCTACTGCCGCCGGTGCGACGCCCCCGTGGCCAAGGACACCCCTCAATCGGCAGCCGCGGCCATCACCAACAACACCACGGGCAAGATCCTCGTCACGTTCCCTCTCCCGGCGAGTGCCCGCCCAAGCCACGACGCCATCGTGGAGAATCTCCTGGCCCTAGGCTTCGTCCGCGCGATGGCAGACGGAGAGCCGATTGAACTCGAGCGCGCCGCACCCGGGCTCGATCTGACGGAAGTCGGCGAGCTCCTGGTCGTCGTGGATCGCTTGAAGATCGAGACGGCCGCGAGGAATCGCGTATCGGAATCGGTTGCGACCGCGTTCCAAGAGGGCGAGGGCATCGTCGTCGTGCTCCATGATGACGGCAGGCTCCGCTTTACCGAAACACCGGCATGCAGTCGGTGCGACGACCCCGCCGTGCTGGTCACGCCGGCGCTCTTTTCCTTTAATAGCCCGCGTGGCGCGTGCCCACCCTGCAATGGGTTCGGTGCGGTGCTCGAGTATGACGAGTCGCTAATCATCCCCGATCCGGATCGATCCCTGGCTGACGGGGCGATCGATCCGTGGACCAAGCCACGCTACGGCGGACGGAGGCGCTTGTTGCTCACGACCGCAAAGCGACTCGGCATCGACGCCAACCGACCATGGTCCAAGCTCAAGGCGTCGGCGCGTCGCGAGCTCTTGCACGGCCGGAGCGGGCGTTACGTCGGGATCTTCCCGTTCCTGAAGAACCTGGAGGTCAAGCGCTACAAGCAGTACATCAGAGTGTTCCTCCGCCAATATCAGATGGCGCATGAGTGTCCCGACTGTGGCGGTGCGCGCCTCAATGAGGACGCCTTGTCGGTGCGCATCGGGCAGCACACGATTGCGGACGTCGCCGCGCTGTCCGTCGACGGCATTGCTGCATGGCTCGCCGATCTGCAGTTGGGGGACACCGAGCGTGAGATTGCCCACCTCATCCTCCAGCAGCTCGAGGACCGGGTGAGCTTTCTCCGCGATGTGGGGCTTGGGTACCTCACGCTCTCCCGTCAAACACGCACGTTGTCCGGTGGCGAGGCGCAGCGGATCGGGTTGGCGAACGCGCTCGGCGCGCGTCTGGTGGATGCACTCTATGTGCTGGACGAACCGTCGATCGGACTCCACGCTCGCGACATCGACCGGCTGCTCGGGCTCTTACGCCGGCTTCGGGACCACGGGAATACCGTCATCGTGGTGGAGCACGACCACGCGGCCATTCGGCAGGCGGATTTCATGCTCGAACTCGGACCAGGCTCCGGCGAACACGGCGGGGAGGTCGTCTACGCCGGCCCCCCACTCGAGGCCACCGAATCGCTAACCGGCCAATACCTGAGCGGCAGGAAGCGCGTCGGGGTGCCGAGCGCCCGGCGCGTGACCGGCCCTCAGTGGCTCCAGGCGAGGGGCGGCAGGCTCCACAACCTCGACGGTATCGACGTCGACATCCCCCTCGGCACCATGACCGCCGTGACCGGCGTATCGGGATCCGGCAAAAGCACGCTGCTGCACGACGTGCTCTATCGAAACCTCGAGGCCAGGCTCCGGGGAGGGCATTCCGCGAAGTCCCACCTGGGCGAGCCGGTCGGAGACCTCGAGGCGCTTACCGGCTGGCAGCATCTCGACGGGGTTCTCCTCATCGATCAATCCCCAATCGGGCGGTCGCCGCGGTCCAATCCGATCACCTACATCCGGGCATTCCAAGAAATTCGTGAGTTGTTCGCCGCTCAGCCGCTCGCGGTTGAACGCGGCTACACCGCGTCCACCTTCTCGTTCAATCTGCCGGAAGGACGCTGCGCCGAGTGCGAGGGTGCCGGGCATGTGCGGGTGGAAATGGTGTTCCTGGCCGACGTGTTCGTGCCCTGCGAGGCGTGTGGCGGTGCCCGGTTCAGGAAGGACGTGCTCGAGGTCAAGATCCACGGCGTCTCCATCCACGATGTGTTGCAGTGGACCGTAGACGAGGCCATCCCGCGGTTTCGGCATCAACCAAAGCTGGGTGCGGCACTCTGGCAGCTCCAGCAGGTTGGGTTGGGCTACCTCAGGTTGGGCCAACCAGCCACAACACTCTCGGGCGGGGAAGCCCAGCGCCTCAAGATCGCGCGGGAATTGCTACGCGGAGGAG
>JABDII010000315.1 GCA_013003805.1 Gemmatimonadales bacterium | reverse complement strand
CCATCAATGTCCGAGCCGGCTCCCCCCCCGGGTTTCGGGACTCCTCGTCGGAGGTTCATTGAGTGGCTGGCGAGCCGCACGCTGAGCACATGGTTGATGAGCACCAGCATCGGAGGTCTGGTGGCTGCTGTGCTCTACCCGGCCGGACGTTACATCGTACCCCCCAAGGCCGGTGAATCGGCCGCGGGGACCGTGACATTGCCCTTCGCGCCAGACGAGATTAGGGAAAACGAAGGCAAGATCTTCAAGTTCGGGAGCCGCCCTGGCATTCTGGTGCGTCTCGCAACTGGCGAGCTTCGGGCCTTCTCCGCCGCCTGCACCCACCTCGGCTGCATCGTGCAATACCGGCCCGATGTCGGGCACATCTGGTGCGCCTGCCACAACGGACACTTCGACTTGAACGGCCACGTGGTGCAGGGGCCGCCACCCGAAGGGCTCGAGACCTATGTGGTCAACGTGCGGGGCGATCAGATCGTCGTGAGCAAGGGTGCCTGAAATGGCGCGCATCCAGACCTGGTTGGCCGATGCGGCGGCATGGCTGGAAGACCGTATCGGATACTCCGGGCTCCAGAAGCTCGCACAGAAGAAGGACGTTCCCGTTCACCGGCATACCATCTGGTATTACCTGGGCGGGATGACGCTCTTCCTGTTCATCGTCCAAATCGCGACCGGCATTCTCCTTCTGTTCTACTACCGCCCGAGCGCCGAAGAGGCCTTCGAATCGGTGCAGTTCCTCATGGCCGAAGTGAAGTTTGGTTGGTTGGTCCGCTCCATTCACTCGTGGGCCGCCAACCTAATGATCTTCACCTTGTTTTTGCATCTGTTCAGCGTGTTGCTGGTGAAGGCCTATCGTCCACCCAGAGACCTGACCTGGTTTTCCGGCGTGGGGCTCCTGGGGCTGGCGATGGCATTCGGCTTCACCGGCTACTTGCTGCCGTGGAACGAGCTGGCCTATTTCGCCACCCGCGTGGGCACGGAAATCACGGGAGTCTTTCCAGTCGTCGGCGATTTCTTCCTCAGCGTCGCGCGCGGAGGGGAGGACGTGACGGGTGCCACACTGACGCGCTTCTACGCGATTCACGTGGCCGTCTTGCCCGGAGCCACGCTCGTGATCCTCGGGCTCCATCTGTTCTTGGTCCAGAAACACGGGATGAGCGTTCCCCCCAGCGTCGAGCAGGAGGGCGGCGCCCGGGGGGTCATGCCCTTCTTCCCGAACTTTCTGCTGCGCGACTTGGTGGGGTGGCTCACCGCGCTCGCCATTCTGGCGGCCCTCGCGGCTTTTATTCCGGCGGAACTGGGACAGAAGGCGGATCCGTTTGCGCCGGCCCCGGCGGGAATCAAGCCCGAATGGTACTTCATGTTCATGTTCCAAACCCTGAAGTACCTCCCCAGTCACATCCTCGGCATCGAGGGTGAGCTGGTCGGTGTTCTCGGTTTCGCCGTGGCCGGGCTGTTCCTGCTCCTGGTGCCGGTGCTCGACCGGCGCGGCGCACGCGGCGAGTCGAGCAAGGTGTTCACTTGGATCATCATCGGCGCGATCGTGTACATCCTCGTGTTGACCTACCTCGGCTACACGGCCAACCCCACCGTATAGGAGGATCGAAACGGCTCGTTGATTTCGTTCGGTATTACATGACGCATTGGGCGTGCGGCTTCCCCCCTGGGTCGCCACCCATCCTGACGCCCCGGGATGGAGGTGTGGATGCCAAGAATTTCTGATCGTATTAGTGCGGCCTGGACCACGGTCCGGTGCCCGGGTTGTGACAAGAACGTGGTGCCATCGGCCGGCCCGGTTCCGGGCGCTCCAGAGCCTACCGCAAGCGATCGTGGCCCGCGATGGTCGTTCATCTGGGTTCAGCCCAGCGGGGCGATCTGCCCTGAGTGCTTCTTCCCCCTGGACCGATACGCCAAGCGCCTGAAATGGGTTCAGACGTTCATCATGGGCGTTGCCCTGGTGACGCTTTCGATCGTCCTGCTCATCATCGCCATGCTCGGCGGGTTCGAGGGGTGGCTGCGGGTGCTCCTCCGCATCACCGCAATCGCCGGCATCGCGGCACTCGTGATCGGGCTCGCCGGGATCATCGTCGGTGGCCGTCGCCCCGAACAGGCCGCTCCCGGAGGCGGGAGGCCGCCGCCACCCCCGCCGACTTCCTAGTCCCCTCGCATCCGAGGCGGGAGAGCGGCTAGGAGAAGGCCCCCTCGTGTGATTTTCGAGGGGGCCGTCGAGGTAGCGGGAGCACGCGGCGAGAGAGCGCTACACGTCCAGGTTGCTCACGTACTTGGCGTTGGCCTCGATGAACAGCCGTCGGGGCTCGACATCGTCTCCCATGAGCTCCTCGAACAGCTTCGCGGCCTCGACCGCGTCCTCCAGCGTGACCCGGAGGATGGTCCGCTTTTCCGGATCCATCGTGGTCGACCACAGCTGGCCCGGGTTCATCTCGCCGAGGCCCTTGTAACGCTGCAGGTTGATCTTCGTCTTCTCATCGCCGCCGTTCTTCAGGCGCTTGATATGCTCCTCTCGTTCCTGCTCGCTATACGCGTAAAACGCGGTCTTCTTGTTGGTCGCGATTCGATAGAGCGGTGGCTGAGCAATGTAGACGTAGCCCGCTTCGATCAGTTCCTTCATTTGACGGAAGAAGAACGTCAAGAGCAGGGTGCGGATGTGCGCGCCATCCACATCGGCGTCCGTCATGATGATGATCTTATGGTACCGAACGTCGTCGAGCTTGAAATCCTCGTGCACGCCGGCACCGATGGCCGTGATGATGGCCCGCAGCTCCTCATTGTTCAGGATCCGGTCGATCCGCGCCCGCTCCACGTTCAAGATCTTGCCCCGGAGCGGCAGGATGGCCTGGAACTGCCGGTCCCGCCCCTGCTTGGCGCTGCCGCCGGCGGAATCACCCTCCACCAGATAGAGTTCGATCATTGTCGGGTCGGCCAACGAGCAATCGGCCAGCTTGCCGGGGAGGACGGCGTTCTCGAGGCCGGTCTTCTTGCGCACGAGCTCGCGCGCCTTCCGCGCCGCTTCGCGAGCCCGGGCCGCGCTCACGGCCTTGGACACGATGGCCCGGGTGACCGAGGGGTGCTCGTCGAGGAAGGTGCCGAGGTGTTCGTTGATGACCTGGCGGACGATCCCTTCCACTTCCGAATTCCCTAGCTTGGTCTTGGTCTGCCCTTCGAACTGCGGCTCCTTCACCTTGATATGCAGGACGCAGGTAAGTCCCTCCCGCGCATCTTCGCCGGAGAGGGTGAAGTCCTCCTTCTTGAGCGCTCCCGATTTCTTGGCCGTTTCATTGATGGTGCGCGTCAGCGCCGATTTGAAGCCCGTGAGGTGCGTCCCGCCCTCGTGGGTGTTGATGTTGTTCACGAAGGTGAAGATGTTCTCGTTGTATCCGTCCTCATATTGCAGCGCAACGTCGACATCGACCTCGTCCTTGACGGTCGAAAAGGCCACGGGTTTCGGGTGAAGCGGCTTCTTGTTCCGGTTGAGCCACGTTACGAATTGCGTCAACCCCCCCTTCGCGTGGAACGTGTCCACTTTGTGCGGGTCCTCCCGCTCGTCCACCAGCGTGATGGTGATACCACCGTTTAAGAAGGCGAGCTGACGCAGGCGATCGGCCAGCGTCGAATAGTGGAAGTCCAGTACGGTGAAGATGTCGGGATCGGGCTTGAAGCGAACGATGGTGCCAGTGGCCTTCGTCTTGCCAAGGATGTTGAGCTTCTGGATCGTCTTGCCGCGCGAGAAGGCCATGTGATAGCGACTCCCCTCACGATCGACCACCACCTCGAGCCGCTCGGAGAGGGCATTGACGACCGAGACGCCTACGCCGTGCAGGCCGCCCGACACCTTGTAGGACGACTTGTCGAATTTCCCACCGGCGTGGAGCGTCGTGAGCGCCACTTCGACCCCAGGCTTCTTCTCCACGGGGTGGACATCGACCGGAATGCCCCGTCCATTGTCGCTCACGGTGACGGAATTGTCGGCGTGGATGGTGGCCTTGATCTGGTCGCAGAAACCGGCGAGGGCCTCATCGATCGAGTTGTCCACGACCTCATACACCAGGTGATGGAGGCCGGTCTCAGATGTCGACCCGATGTACATTCCGGGTCGCCGGCGGACCGCCTCTAGTCCCTTGAGAACCTGGATCGACTCGGCGTCGTAGCCCTTCTTCGTCGGCTTCTTCGCTCGCGTGTTGGTCTTCTTGCTGGCCAAGTGCTACCTCGTAGGATTGGCATGGTGGACTGTGCGCTGGCCCTGAGTGATGTCTCCGGGGATCCAGCGAATCCCGATAATTCGTCCCTTCCGCTCGCGGTTGACGCGGGCGAGGATCCGCGGTGTCATGAGGCCGAGCTCGGCGGCCCAGGGTGCAGTCGCGACCCGGACCCGGAGAATACCATCCGGACTCACGGAGATCGGCTCGGTCACCGCCGCGATCTGGGCCCCAACGAGTTCGGGCCACTCGTCGAGCACGCGGACCTGCTCTAATCGCTTGGTCAACCCACGCCGCGAAAAGAAGCTCGCGAGAGCATCGCCTATCGACACCACCGCCCGCTTCTCAGTCATGAGGTCGAGAGCGTTCGCGTGCTCATGGGCATGTGACCCGTCCTTCCTTGACGTTCCAGACCGGCAATGTCAGCCCCTCTGGTAACTCGTCTCGTCGTGGCGCCGTCACGAACACCTGACGGCGCGCACCCTCGTCGAGCCGTGTGACTAGACGATTCTGACGTTCTGTATCCAACTCGGCAAACACGTCGTCCAGCACGAGCGCGGGTTCGGTACCGTAGGCCTCGGACAGCGTGCTCAGCTCGAGGAGCTTGAGTGCGATCACCGCGCTCCGCTGCTGGCCGGTCGAGCCGTACTCCCGAAGCGCCCGCCCGCCGATCTCGAGAATGAGGTCGTCGCGGTGAGGCCCCACGGTGGTGACCCCGCGTTTCGAATCTGCGGGCCACGCCTCCTCAATGGCACCGGGCCAGGCATCGACTGCCGCCAACTCCGCCCGCCCACGGTAGCTGAGACCTACCGTCTCCTGCTCACCCAACGCGGCAAACTCTTCGGCAAACATGCTGGTTGCCGTGTCGGCCCAGCGCACCCGACTCGAGACGATTGCGGCGCCCGCGCTGGCGAGGGCCTCGTCGAACGCCTGCACCACATCACGTCGCTCGTGGCGGAGTGCCGCGTTGCGCTGCGATAACACCGACCGATACCGCGTGAGGGCGGTGAGATATCTGCTATCTGCCAGGCACAGGAGCCGATCGAGATAGCGCCGCCGCTCGGCACCCGGCCCCGAGGCGAGCACCACGTCTGAGGGCAGGAACGCTACGGCGACCCAATGTCCCATCGCCTCCATGAGCCGACTCGACTCCGCACCGTCCACCTCGATGCGCTTTCGTTTCGGAGCGACCCGAAATTCCGTCGCAATCGTTCCGGTCTTCCCGGTCCGCATCACAGTGGACTCCACGCGGAATCCGGGACCATCGAATCTGGCAAGTTCGCTGTCGGTCGCTCCCCGAAACGAGCGGAACAGGACCGAATAGTATAGCGCCTCGAGCAGGTTGGTCTTGCCTTGTGCGTTCGCGCCCAAGAGGGCGATGCCTTCCGGAGGCAGCGTCAGCTCCGTCGGCGCGAGGTTGCGAAACCCTCGCGCTACAAGCCCCTCCAACCACACTACTGCAAGGCCAGACGGCGAAACGCAGTGTCCCCGCGTTCGCCCAGGACATCAATACCGAAGATCGCGACGATAACCGTGTCGTCCGGCCTGAGCCCGCTCGTAGGAACCGTGATGCTGAATACCACCGTGTCCGCGTTGGTGTCGAGCGGAGGGAACGCGACATTCCCACCGATGATGTCGAAGAGAACGACGTCGACACTGTCGAGGTCGATCGCCAACCCCGCAACCAACACGTTGGAGCCGACCAAGACCGTCGTATCCCGGCTCGGCACCTGAATGTCGATGGTTGGCCCGAGACCACTGCTGGGATTGAAGAAGGTGAGCCGGTCTCGCTCGGCGCATGCCGTCGTGGCAACGGCCACGAACAGGAGGGCCCCTAAGCTTCGCCTGCTCAGGGGCGCAATCAATCCCAGATTCATACGAGAAAAATAGCAGGTTTCGGGGACGATTTGGAGCTGGATATCGCCCGCAATCGATGGGCGATCTCAGCGCCCTTGAAAGTCCGCTGTGCGCTTCTCCAGGAAGGCCGACATTCCCTCACGCATGTCCGCGGTGGACGCGATCAGCCCGAAGTGGTTGGCTTCCAGAAGCGAACTCTCATCCACGCTCAAATCGAGCCCCGAGTCAACCGCCTCGAGGCATAGCCGGACGGCCACGGGGCCATTGCCCAGGATGCGCCGGAGTAGTTTCTCGGCCTCAGGCATCAAATCATCGGCCGGCACTACCCGATTGACCAGGCCGACGCGATACGCTTCCTCGGCATCGATCATGTCGCCAGTGAGGAGGAGCTCCAGGGCCCGGCCCTTGCCGACCAGGCGCGGCAACCGCACCGTCCCTCCGTACCCGGGGCCGATCCCGAGCTTGACTTCCGGCTGGCCAAACTTGGCCTTCTCGCTGGCCAACCGAAGATGGCACGCCATGGCGAGCTCGCAGCCGCCACCAAGCGCAAATCCATTGACCGCCGCAACGACCGGCTTGCCGCAGCGCTCCAAGCGCCGGAACACTTCTTGTCCCGCGAGCGAGCGTGCCTTGCCCGATAGCGGCCCCTGGGTGGCCAGCTCCCCGATATCGGCCCCAGCGACGAACGCCTTGGGACCGGCTCCGGTAACGAGCACGCCTCGGATCTCGTCATCGGTCTCGATTTCGGTGACTGCCTCACTCAATTCCTGGATGACGGCATCATTCAAGGCGTTGAGTTTCTCCGGACGATTGATGGTGAGAACGGCGACCCCGTCCTTGGTTTCGAACTGGATATGCGAATATGGCATGGCGACACCGCGCGTTGAGAATTGGTGGTTGGAGGGTAATGAGACTCCGGCTGCGGTGAGGGGGGCGGCCGGCGGCCGGGTCAATTCATAGATAATGTTACCTTTGGTCAGCCGCTAGGTAGTCAGATACGTCATTCTCGCTTACATACGTCCATGGCTTCGATACTCGCAATTGACGAGGGAACGACCGGCAGCACCGCCTTGGTGATCCATCAGGACGGTCGCGTGTTGGCACGCGGCTACCGCGAGTTCACCCAGTACTTCCCTCGGCCGGGGTGGGTCGAGCACGACCCGGTAGAGATTCTCAACGTCACGATTGAGGCGGTGCAGGAGGCGATCGCCGAGGCGGGCGAGATGCCAGTCGGTATCGGCATCACCAACCAACGCGAAACCATTGTCGTATGGGATCGAACGACGCTCGAGCCGCTGGCCCGGGCGATCGTCTGGCAAGACCGGCGGACAGCGGGTCGCTGCCAGGAGCTCCGCTCCTCGGGGGTCGAGCCCATGGTGCGGGAGCGAACCGGCCTCCTGTTCGATCCCTACTTCTCCGCCACCAAGTTGGCGTGGCTGATCGAGAATGATCCCGCCCTCCGCGCCCGCGCCGAACGGGGGGACGTCGCGGCGGGAACCATCGACAGCTGGCTGATCGCCAGGCTCACCGGGGGCCGGCACCACGCAACCGATCACACCAATGCCTCGCGCACCTTGCTCTACAGTCTTCACTCGAACGATTGGGACGACGAGCTGCTCACCCTGTTCGGCATCCCACGTCCGGTGCTTCCGGACATCGTCCCCTCGAGCGGGGTCATCGGCGAGAGTATACCTGACCTTTTCGGGGCGTCGCTCCCGATCGCGGGAGTTGCGGGTGATCAGCAAGCGGCGCTGTTCGGGCAGGGATGTGTCGAGCCCGGACTCGCCAAAAACACCTACGGGACCGGCGCATTCTTGCTCGTGAACACCGGACAAGATCGTCCGGCCTCGTCCCAGGGTCTCCTCACCACCGTGGCCTGCGATCCGGAGGGTCAGCCGGCGTATGCGCTCGAGGGCAGCGTGTTCATCGCCGGCGCCGCCATTCAATGGTTGCGTGATGGCCTCGGACTTCTTGCCCGAGCGTCCGAATCCGAAGCGCTGGCGCGAAGTGTCGAAGATACCGGGGGGGTGCACTTCGTCCCCGCGTTCGTCGGGCTGGGATCGCCTCATTGGGAGCCGGCCGCCCGTGGTACCATCACGGGGCTCACCCGCGGAACGACCTCCGCCCACCTGGTGCGTGCCGCGCTCGAGGCCATGGCCTTCAGTAGCAATGATCTGCTGCAAGCCATGGTGGGCGACGCCAAGGTGACGATTCCCGCGCTCCGGGTTGATGGAGGAGCAGTCGCCAATTCCTGGCTCATGCAGTTCCAGGCGGACGTGCTCGGCGTGCCAGTGGAGCGACCGGACATGATTGAAACGACCGCGGCCGGAGCGGCCGCATTGGCCGGCCTGGCACTCGGCGTCTGGCCCAACGTCGATGCGTTTCTCGAGGGGCGTCAATTCGACCGGTTCGAGCCGTCCATCGACGCCGAGACCCGCGCGCGCCTTTCAGGCGAGTGGGACCGGGCCATCGAGACGGCGCTATCCTGGGCCCGTGGCTGAGGAGGGGCGGAACGCCCGGGCCCATCGAACCTAGTCCAAAACTGACTGCCGGTGACAGGCAAGGCACATGGCTGGGCTCTTCGACTTCATCGTCTCGGGGTCGAAGTCCGGGCCGTGTGGATTGATCCGCCGCCCTCCTAGGGCGGAATGACATTGGAGACAGTCCCCCTGCGAGTGGCAAGTGGCGCAGGTCTCCAGTCCCTGTCGCGCGGCCTGGCCGTGCCCCAATACCCACGTCGGTTTCCGGTTGTGGAAGCCGGTATCCAGTCTCCCGCTGGAGGCCAACCCTTGGCTGGTGTGGCACTCCTGACAGAATGCCGCGGGGTTGTGGCAGGTGGCGCACTCCACATCCTTGCCGAATGCAGGCGCCGAGTGCTGCACCACGAAGTTCTCCGGGTGATAGCGGTCGACCGGCTCTCCCGGCGTGCTCACCGTTTCCGATCCTAGGTGACACGTAATGCACTGGTCCTGGGTGTGGCAGGTGGCGCACGTGGAGGTGGCCGTGGCTGCGAGCACCTTGTGGTTCTCGGCGAACGTAGCGGTATGGGTCGACGGCGGCCGCCGAGCGAGCGCCACGCCTTGCGCCTGGTGGACGTTCGTGCCCGTGGCTTCAGCTCGGCCAGGGGCCAGGTCGGGTATCGGATCGGGCAGGGGAGACACGTGGCAAGCGCGACAGCTTTCTTGGGTGTGGCAGGTCGCGCAGCTGGAGATGTCGGCCGTGGCGACCTCGCTGTGCTCCTCCGCCCAGGTATTGGCTCGATGTGAGGCCGGCAGAGGATAGGTGACTGGCCGTTGGGAGACGATGTCTGCCACCCGTGGGTCCGGATCCAACGCTTGAATGGCCGGGACCGATGCCGCGTTCACATGACACGTACTGCACAGGTCCCGTGAATGGCACACGGCGCATCTGACGGTGTTGTCCATGGCCAACCGGCCGTGCTCGAATCCGAAGCTGTCTCCATGGTCGTCCGGCTTGGGGAACGCGAGGATCTCCTCACCGGAATAGTCCTGGGCCTCGACCGACGAGATGTGACAGGTTGAGCACGGGGCGTCGAACGTGTGGGTCTTGCCCGACGCGTGGCATCCGAGACAACTCCCCACCGTCACCCGAACTATGTCCATCGGCTCACCGCCGGACTTCTGATGGCAGTTGGAGCACTTGAAGTCCATGCCGAGCTTTTCCTTCTTCGCCGCGATGACTCCGGCGTGATCGAAGGCCAGGTTACTCGGCGTGCGGGTGCGTCCGGTCCAATCCACCCGAGGCTGGGTCTGCCCGTTGTGGCACGCGGCACAGAAGGTAGGCTCGGGGATCGTGACGGAGCCGGCTTCGATCTTGTGGCAGCTCTCACAGGTCGGAAAGAGCCGGCCGTGGCGTAGGTGTGGGAACACGCCGTCGGCGCTGGGCCGGCCACCCCAGGCCACTAGGGCGGTGAGCAAGGCCGTGGCGATGACCATTCCCGAGCGGAGTCTCATGGCCGCCTCCCTGGCTCCGAGCCAATGTAGAATGCGAGGCCGAACGATGCCCTGACCTGGGTCCAATCGGGCAGGCCTGAGGCTTCGTCACGCCGGTCGTGGCGATAGCGGTCCACCGCGCCCCAGAGCGTTCCGAGTGGCGTCTCGTACCTGAGGTTTCCGCCGAGGCTCCAGACCCGGCCTTCGCCGACCCGAAACTCGCCGAGCTGTTGGAAAGCCGAGAAGCGGGCGCCGACCGTCAGCTTGTCGAAGGGATGGGTGTTGACCCGCGCCTCACCGGCGCTCAACGCCGAGCCGAACGTGAAGTCGAGGTGGTATGCGCCCTGGACGTCCAGGTGCCGGTTGGCGCGCCAGCTGGCCGACGCGCCGGCTCGCCAGGTACGGTCGGTCGTTACCTGGAACGGAACCTCGGCTTCGGTGTCGGCGTAGTCGCGCCGCTCCCCTTCCACGCGAATCGAGAGGTCGGGGCGGGGCCGGACGCCAACCGTGAGTCCGTATCCGGTGTAGGGGGTGGGACTGAATGCGGCCCAGATGGTTTGCAGATCGAACACCGGCCGATAGCGGAACACGCGCCCTTCGAGAAAGAGCTTGGTGATGGGCGACCACCCTATTGAGGTGCCCGCCTTGCCCCACCAGCCGGTGCCTAGGTCGTAGTCCGCGTGCCCCTCGAGCGACAGCTCGCGGATTGGACGATACGATGCTTCGAAGGCTACTCGCTCGGAGGCGATGCCGGAGCGGTTGGTCTGGATTTCCTTCTGGTAGATCGCCTCGATGGAGCCGTTCGAGATGGGCCGTGCCGAGGCCCGGAAGCCGAACAAGTAGTTCCGGCGCCGGGGTTGGAACTCCTCGAGGGCTGCCAGTGCATCCGACGTGACCGGTTCAGCCAGCCCTCGGGCCAGGCCCCATCCGCCGTAGGCCTCGAGCTCGATGCGACCGGGCCGGAAGCGCACCTGGGCCGAGCCGCCGTCGTAGCCGTAGAATCCGAGCCCGCTCACCTGGAAGTCGCGTCCCAGGCGGAAGCGGTAGCGGCTTCGCTTGAGCTCCACAAAGCCACGGATCAGGTCGAAGTGGTCGTCCGAGCGGGGCCAGAACTCTTCGTCGGCCAGCGACGCTCGAAACCGGGTGCTCACATACGCCCTGAGTCCCTCGACGCCGAAGCCCCACACAGTGAGGTCCAAGTCCTGGACCAGCGGTGCGGTTGAGACAGCTTCGTCGGACGCATAGAAGAAGCAAAACGCGGCCGCCGGCGCGCAGGTCACCAGCCGGTTGCCGAACATGCGCTGGCCCGCGGTCAGGACCGTGTTCCCGATGGGGACGCTATCGAGCCGAAACGGCCTCAGCTCCACGTACTGCACTCGGGTGGAGGCGCGTCCGCGCCATTGTTGGGCGCGCGCCGGTGGGACGGTCCAGAGGGTGGTGAGTGCGACGCCGCATGAGACGGCGATGAGAGTGCATCTGCGAGCTGTGCGAGCCGGGTTCGCGGCCCACGACCTGGGCGTCATGCGCACGGGATCCTCCGGGACTCCGGGGAACCGGACTGAAATACGACTCAAGTGATCATACATACGAACGGGCGGGAGTGAATCCCGCCCGTTCGTGTGTGGCTTCAATCAGGCAACCGTGCTGGATTCCTCCTGTTGCCGTATTCGTGTCGCCTAGTCTCCGACTAGCGGATCCGCCGCACGCCTGGCGGCAGCCGACCGACGTCGACCGTGATCGGCACGCCCGGCAGCCCATAGGTCGCCTTCACCTCGTTGATCGAGGCAATTAGCAGGGCCTTGAGCAGGAACGGGTTATGCACCCCTTCGCCGCTCGCCTTGTGGCTGCTGGCGTGGACCCCGAAGACCTCGAAGTCGCCCCACCACGGTCGGGTGCTGGTGTAGGCCAGGTATCCGTTCCACATGGCGCCCATGGCCTCGCTCACCCCCGAATTCCCCGAGACGTCAAACTGGGTCGTGTCCCCCATGGCCACCACCTGCGGCAGGAGGCCGGCGTCGGTAGCGTCTAGGATGTGGTTGTCATCGGAATCGAACCACAGCTGGTCGAGCAGGAACTCGAGCTCACTGCGGAGCGTCCCAAACCGGGCGGCCATCTGCGGGTTGGTGGCTCCCACGTGGCAACCCGCGCCGGTGCACGCCACATACTGGCGCTGATCGTCGGCGCACGGCCCGGCGGTCGGCAGCCCTTGCGCGTCGAGGCATGGCACCGCCTCGAAGGTGTGACCCACCGACGTGAACAGGAAGTCGCCGGTCACCGCGTCGTCAACATCGAAGAAGTTGACGTGGCAGGTGGCGCAGAGCTTCGTGTTGGCCGAGGTGCCGTGGCTCGAGGCGATGGCATTGGTATCGTACACGAACCCGGTCGGGATGTATCCCACGTTCTGGCCCAGCACCAACAGACCCTGTGCCGCATGCGGCCCGTGCGAGGACCATGGGGTGCCGCGGCGTGAGTGGCAGGTGACACAGAGGTTGGCCGTCGTTGGGACATCGATGGCAGCCCGCAGGTTGGCGTCGTTGGGCGAACCGTGGGGGTCGTGGCACACGATGCAGACGATCGGCATCATGTTGCCATCGTTCTTCTCGATGTACTCGTCGGTCTCATTGAACAACTGCTCCAACGCGATCTTGCCCTCGTGGCACGGCAGGCAGAACGACCCCACGTTCGCGGCGCTCGCCTGAGCCGGCACTTGCCCGTGGGGCGAGTCTTCCCACTGCTCGACGAACGGGTGGTGCGAGCCCTCGTGGCACTCGCCGCAGCCGGTGGTGAGGCCGGTAGCAACTAACGCAGGCGCCAGCGGCTGGGTCGCATCGGGGTCCTGCACGTGATCGAAGCCCGAGCCGTGGCAGCTCTCACACTGCACGTCCTCGTAGGCCTCGTCGGCCACCAGGTTGTAGCCGGCCGCCTCGTCCAGGGCGTTGCCGAGCTCGCTGACTGTGTGGCAGCCCTCGCAGAAGGCCTGGGCGCCGCCGCTCGACTGGAGCCCGTCCCACGCGTCGGCGTGCCCGGTCTGCTCCCAGCCGCCCTGTTGGCCCACATGGCAGTTGCCACAGGTGGTCAGTTTGGCGTCGGCGTCGAAGTAGCCCAGGAAATTGAAGGTGGCGTCCGGTGGCGGATTGAAGATGTCACGGTCCCGGAAGACGACCTCCGTGTCGGTACACCCGGCCAGGACTGTGATCACCCCCACGAACGCGAGCAGAATCCACGCACCGCGAACTCTGCGTGTGGTACGGACAAGTCTGTCTTTCACATCCACCTCCGTTGCCATGGCCGTTCAGGGCCCGACGCTACCCGTGCTGGACCCGTGAGGGGAACCTCCAGTGGACTTCCTAATCAAGCGATATCGCTGCTATATATGGGACTGAATTTGTAGCCGACCGTATGAAGAAGCCGTGAAAACCTGCGTAAAACTACGGAGTGCATAGACCTGCGGGAAGAGAGGTCTGGGTACCTTCTAAGTGTCTTCATGTTTTCTTTAGATTTGCCAGATTTGCATCATTTTTGTCAAGCAAAGCCCACGGGGCGTCCTGGTCAGAGGACGCCCCGTGGGCTCTTCAGACAATCACCGGGGTCGTCCCGGTGGGCTTCACCTCATGCAGGT
>JABDII010000311.1 GCA_013003805.1 Gemmatimonadales bacterium | reverse complement strand
GCCCCGGAGGGCGCACCCAGGAGATCCAGCGGCTCATCGGACGCTCGCTCCGCGCGGCGATGGGCACGATGGACTTTGGTGCCTACACCATCCGGATCGATTGCGACGTGCTGCAGGCCGATGGCGGCACCCGGACCGCCAGCGTCACCGGTGGTGCGGTCGCGCTGGCCGACGCGTGCGAATGGTTGGCGAAGGAGACCGGGATCGAGAGTCCGTTTGGCCGGTTGGTAGCCGGGGTCTCGGTTGGGATCGCAGACGGCGAGCTGAGGCTCGACCTGTCCTACGCCGAAGACAAAGATGCCGAGGTCGATGCCAACGTGGTCATGCTCGACCCCGACCAGTTCGTGGAGGTCCAAGGGACCGGGGAGAGCGGGACCTTTTCACGCCGGCAATTCACCGAACTGGTAGACCTCGCCGAGAAGGGCATCCGCCAGCTGTTCGACATCCAGCGGGATGCATTGACGGCGTGAAGATCCTGGTTGCGACGCGGAGCGAGGGCAAGCAGCGGGAACTCAGACGCCTCTTCGCGGCTGCAGGCTACGAGGCGGTCTTTCCCAGCGATGCCGGGGTCGCGTGGTCGGGCGACGAGGAACAACTCGAAGTGTCCGACAGCTTCGAGACCAATGCCCGGATGAAAGCGGAGTACTTCGCCCAGAAAACCTCACTGCCAACCGTGGCCGACGACTCCGGTCTCGAGGTCATTGCGCTTGGCGGTCAGCCGGGTGCCAGATCCAAGCGCTGGGCCGGTGTCACCGGACCGCCCACCGAGGTCGATGCCGCGAACAATGCGGAGTTACTGCGCCGGCTCGCCGGGCTCGCGGAGGGAAAGCGGCGCGCGCGCTACCGCTGCGTGTTAGCCTACCTCCCGAGGCGCTCCGCTCCTCCGCAGATCTTCCAAGGGATCTGCAATGGCTCGATCCTCGTTCAACCCACAGGGAACGGTGGGTTCGGATACGATCCACTGTTCCTGAGCGACGACCTGGGGAAGAGCTTCGGGGAGGCGGACCAGAACGAAAAGGACGCCGTGAGTCACCGTGGCCGGGCCTTTCGGGCGTTCCTCGGGACCCTTCGCCAGGGAGTGGCCCCGCGCTAACCTGAACGCGGAACGGCAGTGGACACAGGACCAACCGACCCAACCGACTTAGCACTGGTGCTGTCCGGCGGTGGCGCCCGTGCCGCGTATCAGGCTGGTGTCGTGTGCGCCATCGCCGAGCGGGCTCCCGAGCTCTCGGTTCCGATTCTCACCGGGGTGTTCGCCGGCGCCATCAACACTATCTCACTCGCCGCCCATCCGGGCTCATTCGGCGAATCGGCCAAGGCACTCCGCGACGAGTGGTCTCGTCTCACCATCGACCATGTCTACCGCGTACAGGTGCAGGGTGTCTGGCGGCCGGCACTTCGTTGGCTGGGCCGTCGCCTGCTTCGGCGCGAGCACGCCACGGTGGTCCGGGGCCTGTTCGACATGTCGCCCTTGTGCAAGTTCTTGAGCGCCCAGCGCGACCTGGCCAACATCGAGGCGAAGATCGGTCGGGGAGACGTGCGCGCGGTGGCGCTCAGTGCCACCTGCTACGGTTCGGGCGAGACGATCACCTTCGTCCAGGGGATCGACGACCTCGTCATGTGGGAGCGCTCCCAGCGCAAGTCGGTGCGCCAACCGCTCTCCTGGGATCACGTGCTCGCTTCCTCCGCAATTCCGTTGGTCTTTCCCGCCGTACAATTGGGAAAGGCGCATTATGGTGATGGCAGCGTCCGGCAGGCCGCCCCGCTCGCGCCCGCGATTCATCTCGGTGCGAGGCGCATCCTCGCCATCGGCATGCGGCCGGTCTGGGGCCGGCGCCGGTTCCAGCGAAACGCGGGCGAATACCCCTCGGCGGCCCAAATCATCGGCACCCTATTTCACGCCATCTTCCTCGACGCGCTGGACGCCGATGCCGAGCGGCTGGAGCGGGTGAATCGTACACTCGAAGGACTGCCGGCGGGCTCACTGCCGGACGGCCTCCGGCCGATCGACCTCTTGGTGCTGCGTCCCTCTCAGGACTTGGGGGCGATGGCCCGGCCGCACTGGAACCGGCTCCCACCGGTCATGCGGAGCCTGGTGCGCTCGATCGGGGGGCAGCGGGAAGGCTCGGCCGATTTCCTGAGCTATCTCCTATTCGACCCGGCCTACACGACACCGCTCATGGAGCTGGGCTACGACGATACCATGGCCAACTGGGAGACGATCGAGCGGTTCCTCGCCGGCGGGTGAGGTTGGTGGGAGGGTAGGGGCCCTGCTAGTTTCAACGGGCCGATCAGCGGCGGGGCGTAGCGCAGCCCGGTAGCGCGCCTGCTTTGGGAGCAGGAGGTCCCCGGTTCGAATCCGGGCGCCCCGATTAGACTTAGCTCAACCCCTCCGCAAGAAATCCCGCAATAATGAGCGGCAGTAGGATTCACCTAGCCTCCCGTAGCTCTGCCGCTGTCGTCACTACGGCCAGCATGCCCTGCTGGTC
>JABDII010000310.1 GCA_013003805.1 Gemmatimonadales bacterium | reverse complement strand
CTCCTCCGGGCGCTGCGCAGCCGGCACCCGGAAGCCCGCATCGTGGTGCTGACCGAGGAGCGCTACACTCCCCTCCTGCGGGAGAACCCCAATGTCGACCAGGTCGCCGGGGTGGGGCCAGACGCCTCGCTCTGGGCGTGGGGCCGGAGTCTCCGGCGCCACGAATTCAGCTACCTGTTGGACCTCCAGGGCGACGTTCGAGGCCGGTGTCTCCGCCTCCTCGTTCCAGGACGCTGGCGCGGCGCTCGGCGACCGCGTTTTGCTCAGCAGGTCTTCATCCACACGAAGCGTAACCTGCTCCGCGAAGCCCCCCCGATAGCGGAGCGGTATTTCTCCGCCGCCCAGGACCTCGATGTCGAGCCGGACGGGGAGCCGGTGGAGTTCTTCCTGAGTGAAGCTGGGGAGGCTGAGGCTACGAAGTGGTTGGCCCAATCCGGCATGGGCGAAAGCCGTCCACTGGTCGCCTTCGTGCCGGGCGCCGCGCAGGCCACCCGGCGCTGGCCGGCAGATTCGTGGGTTGAGCTCATCAAGCGAGTGACCGACACGGGCGCCGATGCGGTGATTGTCGGGGGTCGCCAGGACGCCACGCTCGCTGCGGACATCGCGCTTCGTGGAGGTGCCCGCGCGGCGAGTTCGGCCGGACTATTGAGCCTCCAAGGCATAGGTGCCATCTTGAAACGGGCCGAGGCCGCGATTGCCGGAGACGGCGGCGTGCTTCACATGGCGACCGGCGTCGGGACGCCGGTGGTGGCATTGTTTGGTCCGACGGTGCGCGAATTCGGCCGATTCCCCTATCGGGCTCATGCGACGGTCGTTGAGCGCGATCTCCGATGCCGGCCATGCAGTCTCGAGGGAGGGCGTACCTGTCCGCTGAAACATCACGATTGTATGCACTCCATCCATCCCCCGGATGTGTTCAATGTGCTTGCCCGGATTCTCAAGTGAAAGTGTTGTGAGGTCGGAGGGTTTCCTGTTCCTCATCCTCAAGGGAGCTTGGCATGACCACAGATCTCAACTACTTGGCGATCGTCGTTGCCGCGCTGGTCTTCTTTATTGTAGGCGGAATATGGTACGCGGCCGTGTTCGGCAAACCGTGGCAGAACGCGCTGAGCTTGAATCCTGAAGAGACGGCGCAAGCGCAGCAAGATTTTCCGAAGGCACTCGCTGTATGGTTCTTGAGTGGCCTGATCATCAGCTTTGTCTTGGCTAATTTTGCCAGGGCACTGGGGGCGGCGAGCTTCGGGTCCGGCATTATGGTCGGCTTCTGGACCTGGCTGGGTTTTGCCCTTCCCCTGAACCTGAACAGCCTGGCATTCGAGAAACGTGCTCCGCATGTGTTTCTCATCAATGTTGGCTTCTACTGGGTGACTTTCGCGCTCATGGGCGGGATTCTCGCAGCCTGGCGGTGATCGGCTCGCGCGATCCGCTTGCTTAGCCGAGAACGACGTACGATTGTTCGACATCTCATCCTGAGGGGGCCGTGTTGAGTCCTGATCCCGGGAATTGTCCCCGGTGTGACGTCGAGCTAGCTCGGGACGCACGGTACTGCCATGCCTGTGGCGTGGGTATCGCCGCTGCGGCGTCCGGGGAGTTCGCGCTGTTCGACCTTGATCGTTTCTTCGATTATGCCGTCGACATGCTGTGCATCGCTGGAGTCGACGGGTATTTCAAACGAGTCAATCCCGCGTTCGAGCGCACCCTGGGCTTCAGTGTGGACGAGATGCTGGAGAAGCCCTTCGTCGAGTTCATTCATCCGGATGACCGGCCAGAAACCCTGGCGGAGGTGGGCAAGCTCGCCACCGGGGAACCGACGCTCTCCTTCGAGAACCGATACCTGTGCAAGGACGGCAGTTACAAGGACTTGAGCTGGACATCATACCCTGAACCCGGGACGGGGCTCCTCTATGCCGTCGCGCGCGACGTGACGGAGGCCAGACGGCGGAACGATCGGATCGATGGTCTCACCGGGTTGGCGAGCCGGAGATTTCTCAACGAGGCACTCGAGAAGGAGTGGAAACGCGCCGTGCGGCTCAGGGTGCCCTTTGCGGTAGCGTTTTTTGACATCGACCACTTTCGGGAGTACAACGAGCGCTTGGGCCACAAGGCGGGTGATGAGTGTTTGCGCCAACTGAGTCAGATGCTCCGCGGTCACTCGCGCCGGACGGGAGACCTGATAGCCCGCTCGGGTGGTGGCGAATTCGCATTCTTGATGGAGGGCGGTCTCACGCCGGAGAAGGCGATCGCGCTGTGTGAGATCATCCGCGCCGGCATCGAGGCGATGGACGTCCCGCACCCCGGGGCCGATTCTCCGGGATGTATCACGGTAAGCGCTGGGGTGGCGGCCGGGGTGCCGGGCCCGGCGGAAACACCGGACCGGATAGTCCAGCTGGCGCGGGATGCGCTCACCGACGCCAAGAAGCAAGGCCGCAATTGCGTGGTGTGCGCGGCCTGTTAATACCACCTGGAACGGGAGAACAGGAGAGATCATGTCGAAGTTTAGCGCGCTCCTCACCGCCATCGCCGCCGTGGGGCTTCTAGTCATTCCGGCCGGGGCCGAGGCCCAAGAGAAAGAGGGCATGGCGGCGGCGGATGCGGCCTATATGGCCGCGGCGGCTCCGGGACCGCAGCATGCGGCCATGGCCGCAATAGCCGGAAGCTATCGGGCCGACGTGAAGACCTGGATGGACCCCACTGCCGACCCCATCGTCTCCACCGGGAAGACCGAGTTCAAGATGATCCTGGGCGGGCGGTATTTGGTCCAGCATTACGCCGGGTCCATGATGGGGCAGGAGTTCGAGGGCATGGGCATTACCGCCTACGACAACCTCGACAAGCAGTACGTCTCGACGTGGGTGGACAACATGGGAACGGGCATCATGGTAACGAAGGGGAACTACGATGAGTCCGGGAAGATCCTCACGACCGTGGGTGAGGTGATAGACCCTGCAACCGGGGTCCCGCTGACGGTCAAGAGTGTAAGCACCACGATCAGTGAGGATGTACACCGCTTCGAGATGTACATGGTTGTCGGCGGCCAGGAGGTGAAGACTCTCGAAGCTACCTATACCCGGACGATGTAGCGGCCTTGCGTCCAGCGTCCGCTATCCGGGGTCCCGGCGCGTTGTCGCGGCGGGACCCCGTTACGTTGTGGTGAGCGTCGTGGCTCATACCGGACCGTTACCAGTGGCCGCCGGGTACTCATGCGTCGAGTGAGAAGGAAGTCCATTCTCGTTGTCGCCGTCTTGCTGGCGGCCCTGTGGACCACCATGTGTATCCACGGCGTGTCGCGCCAGCTTCCTCAGGGGATTTCCTATTCCGGCGACGAGCACCGCGGTGTTCCCGTCGAGTTCCTCTACGATCTCACGTTTGAGGGTGACACCGGCCGGGTCGTCCAGCAGGCCATATTCGACCGGGTGTTCCGCATGATCGATCGCGCCAGGCGGCTCATCGTGATCGATATGTTTCTTTTCAATGGAGAACATGGTGGCGACCGTGAGTACCTACCGCTTGCTGAGAAGCTCTCCGAACGATTGATCGAGAAGAAACGCGCCTCGCCCGGCGTGGAGATCATCTTCATCACGGATGAGATCAACAACTTCTATGGGGCGTACACCAGTCGGGAGATTCGAGAGCTCCGTGCGAATGACGTCCACGTCGTCGTTACCGATCTCACGAGGCTGCGGGATTCGAATCCGGGCTATTCCGCGCTCTGGCGCTCGTTCGTCCAGTGGTTCGGTACCAGTGGTCGCGGTGTGCTGCCGCACCCACTGACGAGCGCAGGACGGAAGGTGACGCTCCGTTCCTATCTCAAGCTGCTCAACTTCAAAGCGAACCACCGCAAGGTGATCGTGACGGAGCGGGAGTGCCTTGCCGCTTCGGCTAACCCGCACGACGCCAGCAGCTTTCACTCGAATGTCGCATTCGCCATGCGGGGCGCGCCGTGCGCGGACATGCTCCAAGCGGAGAGTGCCGTCCTCGAACTCTCCGGCGGCCCCATGCCCTCGTCAGGTGTCGAGCCGGTTCCCGAGGGTGACGCGGCCGTGTCTGCACAATACCTGACCGAAGGACAGATCCAGCGCCGGATTCTCGAGGAGATAGCGTCCCTGTCCTCGGGCGACCGCCTGGACATCGCCATGTTCTATCTGTCCGACCGAACGGTCATCCGAGAGCTGTTGCGTGCGGCAGATCGTGGGGTTACGACGCGTGTCATCCTCGACCCCAACAAGGATGCCTTTGGACGGGAGAAGGGTGGCATCCCCAACCGGCAGGTCGCGCGCGAGCTGGTGACGCGGTCGGAAGGAACCATCGCTCTCCGCTGGTATGACACCCATGGGGAGCAATTCCACACCAAGCTCGTACTCGCCTGGCATCCGGACCACGTCACCGCGGTGGGAGGCTCGGCCAACCTCACCCGCCGGAATCTGGATGACTTCAACCTCGAGGCGGACGTCAGGATTCGTGCGCCACGTGGTTCGGCTCTGGCCGTTGAGTTCGAACGCTACTTTGAGCGGCTGTGGACAAACACGGCTGGCGACTACACCGTTGACTACAGCCAGTACGAGGATCGGTCGTGGCTCAAGCGGCTGGTCTACCGACTCCAGGAGTGGAGCGGGTTCAGCTCCTACTAGCGGGCGTGTGAGCAACAGACTCTACGAAGCGAGGCTACCCACATGATGAGACGTGACCCATTTCGCACTGGAGCGATGATCCTCGCCTGCGGGCTGGTGCTGACCCTCTCGGCGTGCACCACCATCCGAAGCGTTGCGGCCCTCCGCCACGTGGGTTTTTCCCTCGACCGGGTCAGCGACCTACGCCTTGCAGGCGTGGCCCTGGATCGGATCCGCTCCTACCAGGACTTGAGCGTTGGCGAGATCGCCCAACTCGGTGTGGCCGTCGCTCGAAAGAACATGCCCCTCGATTTTCTCCTGCATGTCCAGGCAGAAAACCCGGCGGACAACTCGGTGACGGCGCAACTCGTGCGGCTTGATTGGACGCTCCTGCTCCAGAATCGGGAGACCATCAGCGGCAGCGTGGACTCGAGCTACGCGCTCCGGCCCGGGGTGCCGCAAGACGTCCCCATCGCGATGCATCTGGATCTCACCGAGTTCTTCGAGGGCAGCGCCAAGGACCTGGTCGAGCTGGCGCTGAACCTGGCGGGCCAGGGAGGCGAACCGAAGGAGATCGCCCTCCGAGGTACGCCAACCGTCGACACGCCTCTCGGCCCCATCCGTTACCCCGAGGCCATCACCATCGCGAGCCGGCGGGTTGGATCTTGATCGATTAAGGCTGACTGGGGGACTCGCCGGAGCTTCGCCCGAGCTTCCGATTCTCGAGCAGGGTCCCGAGCTGCCAGCCAATGGCCTTGCCGGCCGGCCGGTCGCGCCGGGCAATCCCCAGGACCAGGCGGTCTTCCGAGGTTCCCGGCATGCCGTCGAACACGGCGAGGCTCTTCGCCTGAAGGATCAACTTTGCGCCGAAGATACCTCGCCGGTACTCGACCCGCGTCAGGTCGTCGAGCGAGATGGAGCGTTCGATGATATCTGATTGCTCCACGAAGGACGTGCGATACTCGAGCACGACGTTGCCCCGATCCATCCGGAGGACACCGGTGATGGTGATCCACCCCTTCCGGATGTCCGAGAGTTCCGGCTCGATACTGAATGGAACGCTCTGGATCCCAGCCATCTGGCACCTTCAGTTGACGCGTGTCGGCCCCGTCACGTGCGGCAAGCCTATCAGGTTTTGCGGGGAGATGATACCCGCGCTGCCACCCTCCCGGCATGTGGCCGGTAGCCGATGACCCGTAACCGCCACGTCGGGGATTGGGTGGCATCGTGCCATTATTGTACGGTGGGACGGACAATGGGGCTAGTATCCTTCAATGGGTGTGAGGCATGACTGGCGAGGCCGTCGACACTCGTGCGTGGTGGGCCCGGGGCCTCCTGTTCGAGAACTGTAGCTGCCAATCGGTCTGCCCCGGCCATGTACACTTCGACCAGCTCTGTACCTTCGAGCGGTGCGTGGGCTACTGGGGAATCCAATTCGCCGAGGGCGACTTCGCCGGCGTGCCACTCGGCGGCCTGGGTGCGGTCGTCGCCTACGACAGTCCCCAGCACATGATTGAGGGCGACTGGACCGAGCTGATCATCATCGACCAACGGGCGTCCCCGGCCCAACGCGAAGCCGTCGAGGCGATTCTCAGCGGCCGAGCGGGTGGTCCGTGGGCCATCCTCGCCCGGTTTGTCGCCCGGCGCCTCGACACCCGCTACCTGCCCATCCGAATCGAGGACACCGGCAAGGTCAAGCGTATTCGCATCGACGGTATCCTCGATTCAACCATCGAAGCGATTCGGGGGAAGGACCGTGACCAGCCCGTTACCTTCGAGAACATGTTCAACCAAGTCCATTCGTCATCCCAGGTGATTGCCAAAGGCACCACCCGGTATGACGATGGCGAGATCGTGGTCCGTACCGAGAAGACCCACGGACTGTATTCCAACTTCGACTGGCGCGTGTCGGCCACCTAACGCACGCGATGCCCACAGGTATTACCACCGAGCGGCTGATCATCCGCGACAGGATCATCCTCCTGTCTAGTGCGGTCGTGATCCTGGCCCTCGCCTGGCTTTTACTAGCCGGCTCCGGCTCCGGCTTCGGTGGCGTGGACGTGGTCCTCGTGCCTCACGCCCACGCGACCGCACGCGGGGGACTCCCGGCCGTATTCTCGCTCTGGCTCGTCATGATGGTTGCGATGATGCTGCCCCCGGTCCTTCCATGGGTCCTTTTCTTTGGCGCAGTCGCGAGAGATCATCACCCCTCGGCCCCATCGTTCCCCTCAGCAGCAATCCTCGCAGGAGGGTACTTCACCATCTGGGCCGGGTTCAGCGCCGTTGCCGCGCTCGGCCAGCTAGGCCT
>JABDII010000270.1 GCA_013003805.1 Gemmatimonadales bacterium | reverse complement strand
GTGATGGTGAACGCGACTTTGCCCGCGTAGGACGCGCCGATGGCCACGCCCGCCGCCGCGATCTCATCTTCCGCCTGGTGGACGATGCCACCGAAATCTTCGAAGACGTCGCTCAAGTAGTGCGACGCGGACGTCGCAGGCGTGATAGGGTACATCGCGCACAACTCCATCCCGGCCGCAATGGCGCCGAGCCCTACCGCCTGGTTCCCGTTCATCACCACCATGGCTTGGTCGGGCTTCTCGATGGGAACCTCGACGCGAAAATCGAGGTTCTCCAAGGCCCAACGGTGTCCCGCCTCCAGGAGAGCGATGTTGATGTCGATGACTTCCTGCGCCTTCCGGCGGAACTCACGGGCGATGAGCATCCGGAGAATGTCGAGGTCGCGGCCGTAGATTCCCGCCAGCATTCCCAGCGCGAACATGTTCTTGCCGCGGGCCGGGATCTCGAGAATCTTTTGGCACTCCTCTTCCATGGGCACGCGAATGAACCGGTAGGAGCGCTGCTCCAGCTCCTCCATTGCCGTCTGCCACTCCTGGCGGATCGTGGGATCTTCGTGGCTCTCCCACTGGCTCTCGATCAGGACGATCGCGTTCTCCGCCATGGCATCGAGGCGATGCCGGGAGAGCAGCACCTGCTCATTGAACGCCACGACCAGATTGGCCTCGTCGCCCCAATTGGTCACGGGTGCTGTGCCGAGGCGAATTCGGTTGCCACTCGCGCTGCCTGGAGTCCGCGCGGGAGGTTGAATCTCGGCCGGGATGATCTCGACGGTCCAGACACCATTCCCCATGCGTGCCGAGACCCGCCCAAAGAGCTGGCTGCACTTCTGGGCGCCTTCGCCCGAGTCGGACACCACCTCAACGGTGTGCTCGGGGAGCCGGATCACCGTCGGGGCGCCCTCCGGTGGGGCCTGGGCGGGAGCTTCAACGGAGCTGGAGGCGGAAGAACTCATGTCAGTTCCGGTGTGAGTCAGAAAAATACGTGCCGATCCCGCGCCGGCTGGTCGAAGCCATCCTATCACGTGGCAGGATGCTGTCGCGGTGACGACCGACCACGTGTGAAGATGCCGCCTCGCCAATCGGGAAGGGAAGGCCGGTAAATCCTTATAGATCTTAAACTAAGGGGCGCAAATATGGGAGAAAACCACATGAAGAAATCTTCATAAAAGGGTCAGGTCCCGGCCGGCAGCGCTCCACTCCTCCGCTCCCGAAGCACACCCGCGAGCCAGCTCCAATTGACAAAGAGAAGGAGGTGAAAGACCCCAACGTAGAAAATCTGCATGGTGAGGAGAATGCCGATGTGGAACCCCACGGCCGCCGGCACCATGATCCGACGCGCAGCGCGTGACCACAGAGTCGCGATGAATCCGAGCTCAAAGACGAACACGGCGACCGCCCCGAGGGTTGTAAGGAGGGTCGAGTCGGCGACGACCGAGCCGAGGTGGGTGAGCGACCGACCAGGCAGGCGATGCTCGAAAATGACTGCATGACGCCCGAGTTGCTCCGGCGTGAACCAGGCCAATCCGCTCTCGGAGAGCTTGCCCCAGAACCCGAAGAGGTATACCTGGGCCACGAATAGCTGCATCAGGCGCAAGGGCCAGGTGTATTCCCACTGAGGGGGAGGGGCCTCGGACGGGGAGGCCGGGCCCCTTCGCACCCGGACGCACCAGGCGTCGGCACAGCGCGATGCCGACAGCACCACCAGGCTCAGCACGGCGATGGTGAAGCCCCGATTGTGGGGGTCGTTGTGGACCAGAAAGGCTTGCAGCGGCCCCAAGTGGTACAGGAGCGCCGCCGCAATGAGAGCGCTGCCGCGGGTCCACACTCCCACGAGCACCGCCAGGAGCGCCAAGAGCGCCACCCCCTCGGCCAGGCGTTCCACCCCGGGGTGGCCCGGGAAGATGAAAAAGCGCCATTGGGTGGTCTGGCGCACGTTCCACCAGAATCCGTCGGGCAGCCCCGAGAGCGAGGCGATATCCCACGAGACGAGCACCCAGATGGCGTGGGCCGCGACGATGATGCGGGCGGCGGCCAGGTTGGTCGATTCTCCTGGCGCGAACCATATCTCGTGCCAGCTGTGACGGAGCCGGTCCCACAGCCGGTCCCTCACTGGGCCGGATACTCGAAGATCAAGGTGCGTTGGCCTGGCGCGGGCACGGACGGTGGCTCGTCGAGGTTGGTGGTGAACTCATAGATCCTGAGCCCAGTCACCGCGAGCGGGGAGAGGCCATCATCCGGGGTCCACAGAGGCGGCACGACCAGTGGAACCGGCGCTGCCAACGCCCAGCGATCACCGGGCATTCTACCGGTTCTTTCCAACTGTCTCCGGGCTTCCGCTATGCGCCTAACGAGCCAGGGGGCCACATCCGCGAACGCTTCGGGATGCCCTTGCCGGGTTTGGCTGAGCCAGTCGTACAGATCCATCCAAGTCAGCGGGTAGAGTGCGCGGAAGTCGAGTTCGTGCTCCTCGCCACCTGCATCGACAACGAAGGGCAAGAGCCCAGTGGTCTCGGCTTCGAAATACTTGTTGTCCATGGGCCAATGCGAGAACGGCCACGCGGCATGCTGAGCAACTCCAACCGCCATGCTCACCAGGACGGTGAAGGCGACGAAGACTCCGACCGCTTTCCTTCGCTCTGGTCCCGAGCCCCGCATGGCCCGCGCCGCACGAAGGGCGAGGAGCATGAACGCCAGAAACACCACGAGCCTAACCAGATCCGCGACCGCTCTCAGGTCCGGCATGGCGTCTCACACGTTTGGATGTGGTTGGAGATGTCAGCCCTCCACACGCGGATGTGAGGGCCATCTGGGCTGCCTCGGTCGATGGCGCGCGATTGCGCTTGAGCGGGAGGCAGCGGGCTCACGCGCCTGTGGAGCTCTCCTTCTGCGATGCGGCGACTTCTCTCAGGGCAAAGCGCATGGCCTGGCCGAGCAATTTAGGAGGATACGCCTGGAGGAACGGTTCGGGAGGACTAACGTACAGCCAGAAGATCTCCATGCACTGTTCGTCGCTCAGCTCGTCGATCCAGTCGGTTCCAGCCACGTCGGGACCCTGCTGTGCCATACTCAGCTCTCGATACGAAAAGGGATCAATGGATCTCGGCTACCATGGCCATGTTGTCCGGGATTCCACCCGCCACGTGAATCTAAGCGATCTCCTTCGTCTCGGCTCCTCACGGGACCCGGGCTTCAGCGCGCGGGCTCTTCCTCGGACGCGCTGGACTCGATTTGACGACAGACGTATTTGGCCGCTCCGGCCAGCGGCATGGCCGCGAGGGACACGACTGTCCGGTAAGCGGTTCGGACGGTCACCCGCCAGGCTCGGCCGAGCCTGGGGGTACGCTCTTCGACCCAGGCAATGAAACGGTAGTTGGACGGTTCCAGGGTGATTTGCCGAATCCGTTGCTCCCAAAGCGCGCGACGCTCCCGGCGGCCTAAGACAGCCGCAACGGTGGCTTCGGCCAGGTCGCGTGACCGTGCGGGTGAGACTCTGAGCCGTTGCGTGAGCCCCCTCACCAAGTAGTGGCTAAGGGCCACTCGCCAGCAACGGTCTCGTGGCGCACGGCCAGTCGACATGTCGATCGCCATGGTGAAGACCTCCTGCAGCGGTGAGGCGTAGCCATGACGATCGACCATCGTCCGCACCGATTCCAGCTCATTCTGCGAACATTCTCCGACCGCGCTCGCGATCAGGACCAGATCCCGGAGCCTCCCGCGTCGGTTAGGATGGTCCACCGTCGCGTGGTGGAGGACGTGCCACAGATGATCCCCGGGAGACAGTCGCCATAGGCCGGGAGCTGATGGGACGGACACGATTCCGCGCCACAAGGATTTCGCCGGCGACCCTCCACCGGTTTCCAGTGAGAGGTGGATCTCGACCGGTAGCTTTTGGGGGGCGACCCGGGCGCTGAGATGTCGGGGATTACTGAACGTGGTCTTGTGCCCGAGCTCGTCGAGGACGGCGGCGAATGCTCTCGCGTGATCGTCCGGCAACAGCACGTCGATGTCGTTGAGATCCAACGCGCCGTCCTCATGGAGGACGTACCAGCCCCCTTTGAGCACGATGGGTCGCATTTCCCGCTCACGAGCCAGGCTCCCAATCTGCCTGAGCTGGGACCGTGCAGAGAGCACCCGCCTCAGCTCGATGAGCGCGCGTTGGCGCAGCACCTGTTGGACTTCGGTAGGCAAGCTCTGAAGCCGGCCGCTCGTGGTGATCAGCCTCTCTAGTGTAACGGCGCAGCGTT
>JABDII010000262.1 GCA_013003805.1 Gemmatimonadales bacterium | reverse complement strand
CCTGTTCATTTGACATCCCGGTAGGGCGCCCGTAAGTTAGCTTCGTTTAACCCTTTAGGTGAGGACACCGGGTGCGGACTCGCCCGACGATACTGGTCTATTCGCCGGACGCCGGCCCGGTCCCTGGGATTCTGAGCCAGTGGGCCGAGGCTAATGATTTCCCCGTGCTAGTCCTCGCCGACCCGGCCGAGGTCTCGGCCATCATCCTCCGAGGGGCACCATCGCTCCTCTTCATCGACGCCGACCGTATGGGGCCGGAGGGACTCGAACTGGTGCGCGAGCTCAAGCGCGACGCGTTCACCGCGATCATCCCCATCACCATGCTGTCGGATTCCCACCACCCGGAGCGGGTGAACGCCTGGTTCCAGGCGGGGACGGACGAAGTCATTACCGGCATGTTCACCGTCGCCGAGCAGCGCGCCAGGCTTGATGCCATGCGGGTCCGGACGGTCCGCGATGTGTCGGTCCACCCTTCCACCCGGCTACCAGGCACCACTGAGATCGAACGAGATATCCGCCGTCGGCTGGAACTCGACCAGGAGTTCGCCGTCTGCTACGCGGACCTGGACCACTTCAAGGAGTTCAACGACCGCTACAGCTACTACGATGGGGACCGGGTCATCTACATCCTCTCGCGAATCCTCCACGACGTGGTCCGCGGGTTGGTGGCACGCGAAGGCTTCGTTGGCCATATCGGGGGCGATGACTTTATCTTTATCATCCCTTTGAGCGAGATCAGCCGTGTCTGCACGGAAGCGCTCAGCGTGTTCGACACATTGATCCCGTTCCAATACAATGAGCAGGACCGCCGGGCGGGATATTTCTTCGGGAAGGACCGCCGCGGCCAGCTGCACCGGGTACCGATGATGACGTTGTCGATCGGGATCGTCACGAACCAGAACCGGTCGTTCGCCCATCCGGCCCAGGTCAGCGAACTTGCGACCGAAATGAAGAGCTATGCCAAGACCCTGCCTGGTTCCGTCTTCGTAGTCGACCGGCGGCAAGGCCAGGATGGCGATACCTTCGGCGACCGGCCCGAAAGTACCGAATGAGGAACCGCCAATGAATGTCAGGTGTCCCAGTTGCCAGACGGTCTTCAGGGTCGATCCCACCAAGGTCCCCGACGCAGGCGTGCGCGCCCGGTGCACCGTGTGTGAGGGTGTCTTTGGGGTGTACCCCGAGCCGAGCGAGGCGCCGGTACGCGCCCCGACAGCCGCGCCAGAGCCGGCTCGGTCAACTCCCGAGCCAAAGCCAGCCGCGACGATCCCAGGCCCACCTCCCGCCCCAGCGGCTACACCCGTGGCCCCATGGCCGGCGGCTGCGGCACGACCGGTCATCAAGTCACCGCCGCCGGTGGCCCCCCCAGTCGCCCGGCCGTCTGTCTCACCCGGAATGCCGGCGGGAAGGGGAGCGGGGATTGCACCGCGTGCGGGTGGGCCCAAGGCCCTCGGCGGTCCGGCTGCGGCCCCCCGCGCCGCGCCTGGAGCCGCGTTCAACCCGTTTTTGTCCCACGACCCCAGGCAAAAGGCTCGGAGGCTCGCCCGCGCACTGGTCTCCGATCTGGTGGTCTACCATCCGGAGAAACGGGAGCGGGGTCTCAAGGAGGGGACCCTGAAGGAGCTGTTCGACGAGGAGATCAAGAAGAGCTGGGACGAATACGAGGAGCAAGTTGGCAAGGAGATGGCGGAATCGACGACCTTCTTCAACGATGCGCTGAACGAGATCCTGGGAGACGGATCCAGCGTCTTCTGAGCTCTCCCCTGGCCGTCAGCCATCCAGGCGCCAGGGTGCTATATTTCGATGGTTGAAGCGGCACGAGCCGTTCCTCCGCCTCCGGCGGACGGGCGGCTCATCTATTACCCGAGGAGATGCATTCGATGTCCGAGCTTCGCGAGCGACTCGACGACCTGAATCACCGCCTGACTGAGCTTCGAGGTTTTCTTTGACCTCGAGGCCAAGCGGTCCCGGCTGGCAGAACTCGAGGCGCAGCAGACCCAGGCGGGGTTCTGGGACGATTTCGAGCGAGCTCGACAGGTCGTCGATGCGATTCGAGGGCTCAAGGCCGTCACCGTCCCGGCCGACGAGCTGGCCCGGCGGCTGACCGATGCCGCCGGGCTGCTCGACCTGATCGACGCCGAGCCGGACGAGGGCATGCTGAGCGAGCTGGAGGTCGAGGTGGGCGCCGTCGAGCGCGAGGTGGCCGCCTTCGAACTCCAGACCATGCTCCAGGGCCCGGATGACTCGCTCGATGCCATCCTCACGATCCACCCCGGGGCCGGTGGAACCGAGTCGCAAGATTGGGCTGAGATGCTCATGCGCATGTACACCCGGTGGGCCGAGCGCCGGGGCTACGCCGTCACGGTGCTGGACATCCAGCCCGGCGAGGAAGCCGGAATCAAGTCGGCGTCGCTCGAGATCAAGGGCGAGCGTGCGTATGGCTACCTGAAGGCGGAGAAGGGCGTGCATCGGCTGGTTCGCATCTCACCGTTCGATGCGCAGGCCCGGCGACACACGTCCTTTGCCTCGGTGTTCGTCTATCCCGACATCGATGACACCATCGAAGTGGATCTCCGCGAAGAAGACGTGAGAATGGATGTCTTTCGCGCATCCGGCGCGGGGGGGCAACACGTCAACAAGACGTCCTCGGCCGTCCGGCTCACGCACGTCCCGACCAAACTTGTGGTCTCCTGCCAACAGGAGCGGAGTCAGACCAAGAATCGGGCGACGGCGATGAAGATGCTTCGGGCGGCGCTCTACCAGAAGAAACGGGAGGAGCAGGAGGCCGCGCGGGCCGTGATCGAAGCGACCAAGAAGGACGTGTCGTGGGGCAATCAGATCCGGTCGTATGTGTTCCAGCCCTACACGATGGTGAATGACCATCGTACCGAGCTCAAGATCGGTGACGTCCAACGCGTCATGGACGGCGGGATCGATCCATTCATCGAAGCCTATTTGAAGCGTTTCGGAGGCAAGGCAGCGTGACGTCGACCGACGCCAGGACCTACGTCGAGGAGGCGCGGCGTGAGAAGCTGGCGGCCCTCACCGAGATGGGGGTGAACCCGTTCGCATACCGGTATGAGCGAACGCATACCGCGGCGGAGGCGCTCGGACTCTACGCCGACGCCATGGGCGACAATGGACCTGAGGTTGCCGTCGCCGGCCGGCTCGTGTCGATGCGGGGCAAGGGCAAGACCGCGTTTGGGCACATCGAGGACGCGAGCGGGAGCATCCAGCTCTACTTCAAGCAAGACACGCTCGGTGGCACGTACGACGTCGTCAAGCTGCTCGACCTCGACGATCACATCGGCGTCCGCGGTCGCGTGTTCCGGACGCGCACCGGCGAGATCACGGTCCAGGCAGCCGAGGTGACCGTGCTGGCCAAGTCACTGCGTCCGCTCCCGCGCGGGAAGACCCAGGTGACCGAAGACGGCACGCCGGTGACGTACGGCGGGCTGCAAGACCCCGAGACGCGCTACCGCCAGCGCTATGCAGACCTAGCAGTTCACCCTGACATTCGGGACCTCTTCCGGTTGCGGGCTCGTGCCATCGCATTCATGCGCCGGTACTTCGACGCCCGGGGATTTCTCGAGGTCGAAACGCCTATCCTCCAGTCACTCTACGGTGGTGCAGCCGCTCGTCCGTTTGTGACTCATCATCATTCGCTCGACATGCCACTCTATCTCCGCATTGCCGATGAGCTGTATTTGAAGCGCCTCATCGTGGGCGGGTTCGAGCGGGTCTACGAGATCGGTCATGATTTCCGGAACGAAGGCATGGATCGGACGCACAATCCCGAGTTCACCATGCTCGAGTACTACCAGGCCTATGCCGATTATCGCGACGTGATGGAGACGCTCGAAGACCTGATTCCGCAGTTGGTCGAGCACTGCTGCGGCAGCCTGACGATCGAGCGCTTTGGGATCACGTTCGACTTCACGCCTCCGTGGCCCCGCGTCCGCTTCATGGAGGCCGTCGAGGAACACGCCGGGGTCGATCTGCGCACCGCGACGGAGGACGAATTGCGCGAGCGGCTCCGCGCAGCCGGCCAAGACGCGGAGACCGTGCTCGAACTCAGCGGCGGGAAATTGATCGATGAGGTGTTTAAGGAATTCGTCGAGTCGACCCTGGTCCAGCCGACCTTTGTGATCGACTACCCCAAGGCGTTGTCCCCGCTCGCCAAGCTTCATCGGGATGACCCGAGTCTCACCGAACGCTTCGAGTTGTTCGTTCAGGGCCGGGAAATCGCCAATGCGTTCAGCGAGCTCAATGATCCAGACGACCAGCGCCGGCGTTTTGAAGATCAGATGGCCCAGCGCGCAGCGGGGGACGAGGAGGCGCACCAGCTGGACGAAGACTACATCCGCGCGCTGGAGTACGGCATGCCACCGACCGGAGGCATGGGCCTCGGTGTCGACCGCCTTGTGATGCTCCTGACCGAGCAGGGCTCGATACGTGACGTGATCTTGTTTCCGGCCATGCGACCCGAGCCGAAAGAGGACGACCGGGCAACCTCATGACGACGACCGACCCGACCGGACCAGACCGGCCGAACGGCCTGTGGCTCCCGAATCGCCTGGAGCGGCGCATCGCGCTTCGGTACTTGAAGAGCCGGCGGGCGTCGCGGCTCGCCTCGCTCACCACGGTGATCGCCACGGGCGGTGTCGCGGTTGGGGTGATGGCCCTGATCGTGGTGTTGGGCGTCATGAATGGCCTGGTCAACGAGGTCCGGGAACGCATTCTGGTTGGCACCCCGCACCTCCGCGTCCTGACCTACGGCGCTGGGATTCGGGTGGACGACTGGCGCTCGGCGCTCACCGTTGTACGGGATGACGCCGAGG
>JABDII010000240.1 GCA_013003805.1 Gemmatimonadales bacterium | reverse complement strand
ACATCACCGTGAGGACCGCCACTATCCCTTCCAGTACCAGAGCCTGAGGGCCAGCCCCAATGATCAGCATCGGGAAGCCAAGCCCGAGGATGCGCTCCGCCCGCTGGGCGATCCCCACCTTGCACTCCAGCCCCAGACCTTCCGCCCGGGCGCGTGCATATGACACGACGAGTGAGCTCAGGATCGCCACCATACACATGAGCACCGCGGGGACCCGGAACGCCACGACCTCGGCCGTGAGCAGGAACGCGCCGATTCCCATGAATGTCGCGCCGTCGCCGACCCGGTCGAGCGTCGAATCGTAGAACGCGCCAAACTTGGACGTCGTCCCCGTGGCACGCGCAACCGCTCCGTCCAACGTGTCGACCACCCCGCTCACGAGCAGGAGAAGCCCTCCGACGCGGATCATCCCGAACCCAAACGCCAGCGCCGACAGGACCACGAACCCCACCCCGACGGTCGTCAGGGTGTTGGGCCGGACTTGGCGGCGAATCAGGGCATCAACCAGCGGGGTTACAATGGAAAAGAACCACCGCTCGAGTCCAGGTGGTACGAGCTTCACCGGTTCCCGCCCCCACCGCCCCCAGCCCGGGTCTGGTCAGATGACACGGGATAATCTCTGGTCAAGGCCGCGGTAGGATAACCGCTGAACAGCGTAGTGGCAATCAGCGGCGAGAGAAGCCCGGGTAGAGCAACATTGGGGTCACCCGGTCGCGAAATCGGGCAAGCTCGCCGGGCCAGTCGCGCATGATCTCCCTGGGGGTTTGGGCGGCGAGAATAGCACGACGCAGTTCCGGCCCGCCGGCCAACCGATCGAAGTGCGCGCCCCGCCACCCCATGGCATCCGGATGGACCGAGGCAATTGCGGTCAGGAGCGCGACGGCCGTGGCCACCGGGTCGTACGCGTCCCGATCCGTGACGCTCAAGCGCAGGCCTGCTAGGAGCGTATCGGCGAATTTGCCGTCCCCGGGCGCCTCAGGGCGAAATTGAACCGCTCGAATCGACACGCCCGGCGCCCGGGCGGGCCCAAGCGCTCCCAGCACCGCGGCCGTGTCGAGCCAGGGGGCGCCGATCTGCTCGAACGGCGCATCCGACCCGCGTCCCACGGACAAGGCCGTGCCCTCGAAGAGGCAGAGACCCGGGTAGTGGATCAGCGATTCGACGGTGGGCAAGTTTGGGCTGGGCCGGACGAACGGCAGCCCGGTCTCGTCGAAATAGCGGGATCGGTTCCACCCCTCCACCGGGACCACGGTCAGGTCGGCCTCGATCCCGAGATCCGCCTGCGCCAGACGGACCAGTTCGCCGAGCGTCATGCCGTGGCGCATGGGGACCTCGAGGAGCCCCACGGCCGATGCGTGAGCCGGGTCCAGCACGTTGCCCTCGACGGGCCCACCGATTGGGTTCGGGCGATCGAGGACGATCACCGGAATCCCCGCGGCACCTGCCGCCCGCAGCACGTCAACCGAGGTGGCGAGGTAGGTATAGTACCGAGCACCGGCATCCTGGAGGTCCACCACCATCACGTCGACGGACTCGAGCATGGTACGGGAGGGAGACGACACCGCTCCGTAGAGACTATAGATTGGAAGACCGGTCGCCGAATCGACCGTATGATCGATCGGGGCGCCCGGAGGCGCGGCGCCTCGGAAGCCGTGTTCGGGGCTGAAGAGGGCCGTGAGGTCGATGCCCGCTGCTACCAGCCGGTCGACGTTGGAGATACCGCTCGCGTCGACGCCGGCCTGATTGGTGACCAGGCCGACCCGGCGGCCCGTCACCAGGTGCATGCTGTCGGTCAGCAGGACATCGATTCCCGGACGCGTCGCCGGCTGGGGCGTGCCTTGACCTGGTTGGCAGGCCCAGAGTGCCACGGCTATTCCCATGAGCGTGAGCTTCCCGTGCATCATCTTCGTCTCACTCGATTCAGCTTGATCCTGAGCCTCGCGGCCTGTGGTCCACTCACCCGGGCGGAGACTCAGGGCCCTCCGCCGTCCGCGGCGGCTCCCTCCGCCCAAGGGCCCGCACCCAGCCTCGAATTCGTCGATTCCGTGCTGGCCACGCTGTCGACCCGCGAGCGCATCGGTCGACTGGTCGTACCCTGGGTGGCAGGTACGTACGCCGCCTTTGACGACGAGGCCTTGTCGCGAGCGGCAGC
>JABDII010000200.1 GCA_013003805.1 Gemmatimonadales bacterium | reverse complement strand
AACCAGAACTTACCGCCCGACGAATAGAGCCGGAGTTCCATAACCTCGAACGGCCGTACCGGGCCTCCCACGTCGAGGGCACCTAGACCGCCAGGCACGACCGCAGCCAGGTTCGCCACACCGATGGCGATGGCAGGCTCGGGCCCGCACGCGCTCGCTGGGTCGACACTGGAGACCGCGAGCCTAGCCCAGGTGTCATCAGTCGAGATGCCGGTGTTGCCCTCCACGAAGACAAAGAGACTATCGCGCCCCGGCACGATGGAACGCAGTCCGAAGTAGGGCGACGAGGCAGCATTGGCAATGCGGATTTCGGAGGCAGCGATCTGGCAAGTGAATCCCAGCCCCCGGGCGGCGCGGTACTCGATACCGGTGGCGTTCATCGACACAATGTCCGACCCCGACGGGCCTACCCCGATTTCCCGGAGCTCGGTGGGAACGACCAACACTCCCGTCCGAATATTCGACTGGAGATTGACGAGTTCGGACTGGCCGCGAGTGACCCGCTGTGTGTTGGCGAGAAACCTATACGTCACGGTCCCGATGGCACCAAGGACGACGAGCGACACCAGGAGCTCGATTAGGGTAAGCCCGCGGCGGCTCCGAACGATCAGAAACACCGGACTACCGTGAGGAGCGTGTCGGTCGCGGTGCCACCCACCCGCGAGTAGGTCACGATGGCCAACACGGTTCGACTGGTTCCTGTGGCGGGGACCACCCAGGACTCGGTGACCCCGCGGGTGGTGATTGGGCCACCGCTAGCGAAGGCCGGGTCCTGACAGAGAGGCGAGGTGCGGCGGCTTACGCTGCGGAGACTCTCGAGCCGGGAGGCGGCGACCTGGACCGCCGCACTGGTGCGTTTGCCTTGGCCGATCATCCGCGTCACCAGGCTGGACGAGCCTGCCAAGGCAATGATGCCGACCGAGAGGATGACCACCGCAATCATGACTTCGACCAGCGTGAAGCCCGCGCGGGGCTCCCTCATTGTGCAACTACCCGTCCGAAGCCGCTGATTTCCACGGTGTCCGCCTCACTATCCCGAGTCAGTGCGATCGTGGTTGTACTCGTTCCTGCACCCATTCCCAACCCACGGGCGTCGAGCCAGAGCACCGAATCCGACGCACTCACGCTCACACCGAACCGACCATGCAGATCTTCTACGCCCCCGAGGGTATCCAGGACTCCGCCTCCCAGGTCGGCCGTGACATAGGCGGAATTGCCACTGAACCGTAACGCTGTGGGCCGATTCCGGTGGACCGCACTCGCGCGTGCCTTGGCATAAAGCGTGACGACTGTGGTACGGGCGCCCCGCACCGAATTGCTTCGGAGGCCCCGCCGGACAGAGGGATACGCTATCAGGGCCAAGACCCCAACGATGACGAACACCACCAGGAGTTCGAGCACGCTGTACCCGTTCCGCTTCCGCACCCGACGACTCCTTCCAGAACGATCGGCAGCCGGAAGATCCCAGACGGGATAGCACCCCTCTGGGACCCGGACCCCCACCGACCCCGTGGGGCCTGGAGGGCAGTGAACTACTCAATTGTGCGGCTGAATTCGGCAGAACGCAACTTGCCGGGCGGACCCCGGACGCGGCCCGGACCAGCAGGGCCTTCGGACGCTATTCCAGGCCGTAGCGGCGGAGTTTGTAGAACAGGGTTCGAAGGCTCACACCCAGGAGCTGGGCTGCCTCTCGGCGGTTGCCGGACGCGGCCGACAGCGCCCTCCGAATAGCGTTTCGCTCGAAGGATTCGAGTTGCGGTTTGAGCTTGAGGTTCTGGCTCCCGGCAGCACCCCCGTCGCCGGCGTTGTTGCCGGGCGCATCGAGACCGGCTCCAGTCAGCGCGAAATCGCCACGATCGAGCCGGCCGGTCGCGCTCAGCGCGGCGGCGCGTTCCACCTCGTTCTTGAGCTCGCGGACGTTCCCCGGCCAGGGGTACCCCGTGAGAAGCGACAAGGCTTGAGGGGTGATGCTGACGGGCCGTCCCGAGGTCTGGGCCGCGCGCTGGGCGAAATGCGCCAAGAGGCCGGGAATGTCTTCGTGACGCTCGCGTAATGGAGGAATCGTGATGTGGGCCAGGCTCAGACGCTGGAAGAGTGCTTCGGCAAAGCCACCCCGCTCGACCTCCGGCGCCAGAGGATTGGTGCTGGTCGCGATGACCCGGGCGTCCACCGGCAACGGGGCGCCGTCACCCGGCCGCTGGATCTTGCCCGTCTCGATGGCGTGGAGCACTTGATCTTGGAGCTGAGGCGGCAGGGCGGCGATTTCCTCGACCAGGAGGGTGCCTCCCGCGGCCTGGGCGAAGACCCCTGGAGATTCGCCTGGTCCCACAGACCCGTTCTCGCGCGGGCCGAAGAACTGGTTCACTAACATGTGCTCCGGTATGGCCTCACAGCTGACGCCGACGAAGGGACCCTGATTCCGTCGCGACAGCCGGTGAATCGCCCGGGCGAGAATCTCCTTCCCCGTGCCAGCCTCTCCGGTGATCAGGACGGCGACGTCCTGCGGGGCCACGGTCGCCGCGAAATCGAGCACGCCACGCATGACCCGGCTCTCGGCTACGATCTCACCGTTCAGCGCATGGGTACCCAGCGACGCCCGGAGGGTCTTGAGCTCGCACAGGAGCCGTTCGTGCTCGGCAGCGCGCTGGATCGTGAGCGCCGCTTCGTCGGCGCGTATCGGAGTGGGAAGAACATCAAAGGCGCCTTCCCGCATGGCGGCGAAGGCGACGTCCTCCGCGCCGGGAGCGCTCAACATGATCACGAGACCGTCCCGCCGGTCCTCCTTGTGCCGCCGAAGAAAGGCGACCCCGTCCATTGCGGGCGGCCGAAGATCGCACAGGATGATATTCGGCTCCTCCGACTGCGCCCTCAGGAGTGCACGGTCGGCGTCCGCCTCCTCGGCGACCTCGTACCCGGTCTCTTGGAGGAGAAGCCGAAGTGACTCCCGAAGCCCTGGGTCTTCGCCCACGATCAGGACTCGCATGGCCTCCTCGGTACCGGACTCATGGTTCCGGAGCCTTCCAAGCTGCATCGTCTATAACGCCAAATGGATTGCGGAATTCATGGCCCCCGGCCAGCGTGGCCCGCCCAGGACGCGCCTTCTTCGAGGCTCGCCGCGTTCTGGCCTCCTGCTTCCAGCAATTGTTCTGCCATTTCCTGCATGCGAAGGCCGAGTTGGTCGAATTCTCGGGTTCCGAACGGCGGGCAGGGCGCCGTCGCGCTCCCGGCAGCCATTTGCTCCGCCAGGCCGTGGAGCCGATTGAGTGGATCGAGGACCGCTCGGCGCACCAGGTAGGCGCCGAAACCCAAGAAGACCGCAGTACTGCCCACCCACAGCACGACCATGGCGGGGAAGGCCCGGGAACTGTCGACCCGACTGATGACCAGCGTCGTCACGCCGACGATCAGGATTGCCGCCGACGCGAGGAAGACGAGGTTGAACAACAGTTCGGTGTGGATGGAGCGTGGGTGGTTGCGTGTGAACATCTGCCGGCCTCCGGTCTCGCCATTGCGAGTGCGAAAAAACGGGCGATCCAGGATTCGGCCCAGTCGCCCGGTCACACGGTCAGCAAGCCCCCGGTGCTAGGGGGTACACTTCACTTCTCCCTCGACGTTGGCCAGGAAAAACGGACCACCGTTTCCGACGTAGATGTAGCAAATGGCCGTGGTCAGGGTGTGCGTGGCCGAAGCGGCCCACCCGGCATTGGTGACGTTGGCCAGCACGATGGTGACGTTTTGGGACGGCACAAAGTTGAAGAGCACCGGATCGGGTACCGGTCCGTTGTAGTACGTGGACGTCTCGAAGAAGACCGTCTCCTGGAGCGTCGCGGCGTTCCGCAGGTCGGACTTCATGGTCGCGACATACGACTTGCCCTTGGAGTTGGCGAACTTGGGGATGGCGATCGCGGCAAGTAGCCCGATGATCACCACCACGATCAAGAGCTCGATGAGCGTGAAGCCTCGCCGCCAGCTACGCCCGCCCTTCCCGGCGAGTGCCGGGGCGGTGTTGCCGTGCTGGATCGGTTGCACTGGCGTGCGCATCGTGAACTCCAAGTGGTTGGCCCCGGAAGATGTGAAAGGGGCGGCGGAACAACCCGCCGCCCGATTCAGTTCTACCTGCTTCTGCTAGGCAACCCTTAGTAACACTTTGGGGCGCCTTCGGTGTCCGTCGCTGCCAGACCGGCACCACCAGAATACGTGGCGGGATCGCCCACGAAGATGCCGCAGACGTCGTTCGCGGCGCTGGTGACGGCGGGGTTCAGCACGGTCGCAGACCAACCGGCGGCGTCAACGTAGTTCAACGTGAGCACGTTACCGGTGGTCGGCACAAAGGCCACCGTACCGGCACCGGCCAAACCGTTGATCTGCGCGGCGCCGATGTTGCCGGCGTAGTCGTTGTTGTCCGAGAAGAAGCCTTCATTTGCGGTCACGAGATTCCGCAAATCCGACTTCATGGACGCGACGACAGCCTTCTCCTTCGTGTTCGCGAACTTCGGAATTGCAATCGCGGCCAAGATGCCAATGATCACGACCACGATCAGCAATTCGATCAGGGTGAAACCCTTGCGGTTCATGGTACTTCCTCCAGTTGAGATAACTTTCATCCACCACGTTCTAGGGTAGCCAAACCCGTTGGGACGTTTTCCCGCCCCGTAAATGAGCAACGAGTGTGCCAGGGGTGGGGGTCTCCCCCTATCCCATTGTATATCAACGTGTTATGTCGCTTTTTGCGTGGTTTCTTCGGGCTGCTTTTCTGGGGGTTAACCCCGGATTTTGCAAGACCGGCCTGGGGGACAGGTATCCGGACTCGAGGAG
>JABDII010000185.1 GCA_013003805.1 Gemmatimonadales bacterium | reverse complement strand
CAGCACCGAGTGCCCCTCACTTGGCTCCTCGAGCACGGCGGTGAGGCCATCCGGTTCCGGACCTACCGAGATCTTGCCCCGCCGGGGTACGTCTCCACCGAGGACTTCCAAGAGGCCCTAGAGGCCGTCATGACTTCGAAGCTCGCCGTGGCGATCACCAAGAAGCAGAAAGCTGCAGGTGTGTGGGGAAAGACCCTGTTGGGCCCGGCTGCACCCGGTGGGCGTGGTGAGAAGGACATGGGTTCCATCGCCCAATACCGCCGGTTGATCGAACTGGGCCTGCCGACGTCGGCGCGGTCCTTCAAGCTCGCCGATCGCGTCTTCTTCCGGCTCCTGTCGCGCGACCCTGACCCGCGACTCCTGTTCGAATTCCGAACCGTCTCGAAGACGGATCCGAACGTGGAGGAGTGGGCCCGTGAGCGGAACCGTGAAGCCGCGACCGCCGCGCTGGCCGAGGGGGGACACATCGACGATCCTCGCACCCGAGGTTCAGCTCACAAGATCGCGAGCTCCGTCTCGCAGTTCCTGCGCAGCCCACTGGCCGAGAAGCCATTTGTAAAGTCGGGCCAGAGAACCATGCTCCATCCTGATGCGCGGCCGCCGACGTGGTACTCGGTAGCGATGTTGGCTGCGATGTCGAGCCTCAGACGCGAACGGGCAGGATTCACCGACCGGTTGGGGGCGTTCCTGGCGCGTCCGGCCCCCAAGAAGGATTTCATGATCAAGGTCGGGAGGAGGGCCCTCAAGCCCAAGGCCCTCCTGATGGGAGATCCGATCAAGGCAGACCGTCAGGGGAACGCGAAGGACATTCCCTTGGCCATCCATTACATCGAGCTCCTGTCGAGGATCGGCGCTCTCCATACCGCGCCGGTTGCTACGAGGGTGCTCGCGCGGCTGGTCAAGGACTGCGACGACCAAGGGGTGTGGCACCCAAAGAACCTGCGCTCGCGCCCGAAGTCCACCAGCCTGATGGCGTATCATGCCTTTCCGCTGACGCCGGAGGGAAAGACCCTCGAGTCACGCCAGGTCGATCTCACCTTTCGCATTGCCCTGGTTGCGAAGCAATTGGGTTGGGATCTGGAGTACGACTGAGCTCCTACCGCCAAACCTGGGGCAACGTGGGTTGCCGAGGGGAAGATGGTAGCTCATACTACCACTATGTCCCTCGACCTGACGCCCTTTGGGTTCACGCCCACCGAGAGCCTGGTATACGAGGTGCTCCTCACCCAGGGGCCTGGTACCGGCTATGCCATCGCGCGGGCGGCAAGCTTGGCCAGGGCCAACGCATACAGCGCCCTCGAGGGGCTGGTGGCCAAGGGGGCGGCCCGGGTCGGGGAGGAACGACCCAAGCGGTACCGTCCGGAGTCTCCGACGACGCTCGTCGCCAAGATCTCCAACGAGCAGGGGAGCGCGCTTGAGGAGCTGAGTGCTGCCCTGGCTGACATCTCGGCACCGAGTTCTCAGACCCTGGTGGAGATCGAGTCGGTCCGAAGCGTGCTTCGCCTCCTCACCCATGACATCGGCCGGGCCACGTCCACCGTCCAGCTGGTGGCGCCACCCGAAGCCTATCCTCTCCTCGTGCCGGCACTTCGCCGGACATCTTCCGCTCAGGTTTCGCTGACCCTGGCCTCGACTGGGGCGATTGACTTGGCATTCGCCCCAGTGGAGCAGATTCCGGACAATCCCTCCTGGCCCGGAAGCCCTCTAGTCGGCGTGGTCGATGATTGGTCCGCCGTGGTTGCCGCCTACCGAGAAGAATCGGTGTCGGGGCATTGGAGCACGGCCCCCACCTTCGTGGCCGCCGCTCGACTCACCATCGAGCACCTGCGCCAAGCCTCATGAGCGATCTGGACGACGGCTTCCGCGAGCTCCAAGCCGAGTACCTGGCCGAAGTGCCGCAGCGGCTCGCGGAGCTGCAGGAAGGCCTCGCGCGACTACGCGGCGGAGAGGCGGACGCACAAGGGCTGCTCCGGACCAAGCTCCACCAGCTGGCTGGTTCAGGTGGATCGTACGGTTTCCCGGAGATCAGCACGGTAGCGCGGGAAGCGGAGCAGTTCATCCGGGGCGAGCCATCCTGGACGGCGGAGAACCTGGAGCGACTCGATATCGCACTCGAACGCTTGAAGGTTGTGGTTGCGGCAGCCACTGGGTCTTCAGCGGAGGAGGAACGGTCCCAGCGCCTGATCGATTTCGGGTATCGGGCCCATTTGGTCGGGCGCGCCGGGGCGTACCGGGATGGGGTGGCGGAACTCCTCACTACTGCCGGATTCCTGGTGACGAGCGATCGCGGGTCGGCGGAGGAGGTTTCCCAAGTCAAGGATCTCAGTCTCTCCGAGTGGCCCGACGTGGTCGTGATTGTGGAAGAGGGCAACGAAGTCGACCCACACATGATCGCAACCGCCTGGTCGGTTCCTCGGGCGGTTCGTCCTCGGGGCATTGTGCTCATCACCGAGCGTGAGGACCAGGACCGGCTACGTGCCTTTGCAGCGGGCGTCGATGTCATTTACTCACCCGAGCAGGCCCGGGCCGAGCTAGCCAAGTATGCCAAGACGGTTGCTCGCATCGGATCACCCCCGCCTCGTGTTCTCTTGGTCGAGGACGACTTAGACCAGGCTCAGCTCATAGCCTCGTGGCTGGAGGCGGCACACATGCAGGTCATCCATGCGCCTACGGCCGCGGCTGCCGAGCAAATCTTGGATCGCCGCGAGACGCTGGATCTCGTCTTGCTGGATGTGACGCTGCCTGATGCTGACGGCTTCAGCCTTGCCCGACTCATCCGTCAAGACCAACGCCATCATCTCCTCCCAGTGGTGTTCTTGACCGAAGGATCGGAGGTGACCAGCCATCTCGAGGCGCTCCGGGCCGGCGCGGATGATTTCCTAACCAAGCCGATCGAGCAAAACCAAAGCCTTCTGCTCCAGGTGGTGACGACGCGGTCGGAACGGGGCCGTCGCGTTGGAGAAATGGCATATCGCGATGGCCTAACGGGTCTCCTGAATCACGCGACATTCATGTTCCAGCTGGAGCACGCGGTGGAGTTTGCACGGCGTTCCGAGGAGAGTCTCGCGTTTCTCGTGCTCGACATTGATCGGTTCAGTCTGGTGAACGATCGGCATGGATACCTCGTCGGGGACCGTGCGCTCTTGCATGTGACCAAGGTCTTCCAGCGCATTGCCCGGGGGAGCGACCTGATCGGCCGGCTCTCAGGCGAAGAGTTCGGGATGATTCTACGACAGGGAACCTGCGAGGGGGCCGGTGTGCTTGCGCGGAAACTCCAGACCGCGGTGGAAGAGGATCCGCCCGAGCTTGGAACGGCCGAGCCGATCCGGCTGGAAGTGAGTATCGGAATTGCGTGCTATCCGGCGTCGGGGGTGAGTGCTGCAGCGCTCACCGAAGCGGCGACGCGAGCGCTCGTTCGTGCACAATCCGGCGGGCGCGACAGGGTTCGGTTTGCCGACCCCATCGCGCCCTAGCGTCCTGCCCGCCCTCTATTTCTCGCTCGGCTAGTGTGCGAACCCGGGAGACAACCGGCTGACATCCCGCGGCGCGTCATCGATAAACAGAAGTTGCCCCTCCCGGAAGGTCGCCCCGCGGAGCGTGAGGGCGAGCACCTCGCCCAACTCCCCTACGAGGTGGACTTCGATCTCCTGACGAACATCCTCGGGAAGATCCTCCAGGTCGGCCTCATTCTCCTTTGGCAGGACGACGGTGCAGATCCCGGCTCGGACCGCCCCCAAGACCTTCTCCTTGACACCCCCAATGGG
>JABDII010000093.1 GCA_013003805.1 Gemmatimonadales bacterium | reverse complement strand
ACCCAGGTGCGAAGCCCAAGCGGCTGTAGAACCCAATGTTCTCGACGGTCCGAGGCATGGTCTCGAGACCAATGGTCGACGCTCCCTCCTTCTTGAGCCAGTCGACGCCGGCCTGGACGATCCGCTTGCCGAGCCCTTCACTCTGCCGCTCGGGCCGCACGGCCAGTGGGCCCATCCAGCCTTCGGTACCGGAGCGGTGGACCATGTTGAACGCTATGATCTCTCCGGTCGCGTCTCGCCAGAGCAAGGCGCCGGCCGCGGCATCCTCTATCGCGTATCGCCAAATATCGGCATTGAGGCGCGGCACCCGCACGCCCGCCATCCCATCACGCCGGTACCGGTCGGTGAACGAGATCGCGAAGATGTCGTTCAGGCCGTCCACGTCGTCCAACGTCGCGGGCTCCGGCCCTTGAACGACCTTCGGGTCAGGCTGCCACATGCTCCATATCCTCGACCGCCGGCTCCCGCACGGTCGAAACGCCGCTCGACGGATCGAGCACTACTCGAATGACCCGATCGAAGCCCTCGTTGACCGACTCGATATGGGTAATGAGGATGACCTGCGGGAATCGGTCGGCCAACCCGCGCAGGAGCTCGACCACCGCGACGCGCCGTTCCTCGTCGAGCGATCCGAAGATCTCGTCCAACACGAGGAGGGAGAGTGGCTGCCCCGCTCGCTCCGCGATCATCTGACTGATCGCAAGCCGCAAGGCCAAGTTCGCCACATCCTCTTCCCCGCCTGAAATGACGCCTTTGGGCTCACCGTCCTCCAGGATCGTGGCAACGTAACTCTCGTCCAGTTCCAGATCGGAATAGCGCCCGTTCGTCAAGTCCCGCAGGAACACCGACGCGAGATCGGACAGCTCCGGCCTGAGCGTTGCATTGAGGTCCGTTCGAAGATCGGTCAACGCGCGATCCAGTTCGTGATACAGCAGGAGTTCGGTACCTGCCTTCTTGGCCCGTCGGCTGAGCTCGTGACGTTCCTTGCGCCGCCGCTCGACCGTTGCGACCGCCTCCTCGGCTGCGGCGTATTCTGCCCGGGTTCGGACCAACACCTTCTCGGCTTCGTGCCCGGCGTTTCGCCCCTCTTCCATCGCGACGTGAACAGCCTTGAAATCCGCCTCATCATACCCGAGGCCGGCGATGCGCTCCGCGAGCGCGGTGACTTCCGCCTCACGTCGACTGAGTTCCCGTTCCGCCCGCTCGGCCTCCGCCACCAATCCTTCCGCCCGCTCGGCAGTCACCTTCATTCGCTCGGCCTCGAGCACCACGGGATCGAGTGCCTCGATGGTGGCGCGCACGGCGTGATGGCGCGCCTCATCGTACGCCGCCCTCGAGCCACCCAACAGCGCTTCCACCTCGGACAGTTTCGCCTCGAGCGCCTCACGCTCCTTGGTAAGAGTCGTCCGCTCCTGGACCAGATCCGCCAGCCGCTGAACCTCGACCATGGCCGCGGCCGCGTCCTGTTCGAGCGTATCGCGCTGCTGTTCCGCCGCGCGAACCTCCGTCGGTGCCTCGGCTAACTGCCCGATGCGCTGACGATAGAAATTGCCGTTGTTGCGGATGGCCTCGAGTTGTCGCTCGAGTAACCCCAGGACGACTTCGTAGTCCTTCCCGAGCGGGCGAGAACAGGTGGGGCATGCACCCTCGGCTCCGGCCTCGAGAATTCGCTCCCGCTGTTCCGTTACGTCTTTGTACTGATCGAGCAGTGTCTGTCGCTTGGTCTGGACCTCCTGCGCATCGCGGACCCAGGCGGTTCGCTTGGCCTCTGCATCAACCGTGGCGGACTGAAGAGCGTCTTTGACGCTTTGTACCCTGTTCTCCGCGTCGGCGAGTGCTTCCGGCGCCGGCATGAGTCGCGCGCGTTCCTGAATACGCTTGAGCCGAGCCTGGTGGTCCTGACGTTGTACCTCATAGGCCTTCCGGGCGGCAAACAGCTCAGCCTGCTTTTCCAAGGTCTCGCGCTCGGCGCGGAGTGAAGCGAGCGGCTCGAGTTGACTGTTCAATTGGGCGAGCTTCTCCTGCGCCGCGAGCGCCTCGATCAACTGCCGGTCGAGCGCGCTGAACTTCTCCCGCGCCGCATGGACGTGGTGCTCGGAAACGCGCCGTTCGCCGTCCAAGGACAGCACGGTTTCTCGAAGCTGCTGGGCGTGCTCCCAGCGCGGCGTGAGCTCGGCGAGACGGGCCTTGCCCGCTGCCACCCCCGCGTCCGCTTGAGCGACCGCTTCCTGCGCGTCGGCGAGGCGAATCATGGCCTGGCTTTCTTCTGCATCAAGCTCCGCCGTGTCTCGGAGCCCCGCCTCGAGCAATTCGTGGCGCGCCTTGAGCGCCGATCGCTTCACCTTGAGCCGGTCCTGTGCCACCTTCAACCGCTCGTACCCCAACACCCGAGACAGAAACCGCGCACGATCGGGCGCCGACATCGAGGCCATCACGGAGAGTTCCTTCTGCCCCGTGAAGTAGGTGTTGAAGAACTCTTCCCGGGTCATCCCGAGGAGCCGCGTCAGTTTGTCCGTCACGGCGCCCAAACTGTTGGCAATCGGTGAGGGCTCGCCGTCCTGATAGAGTTCCGCTTGGTTCAATCCCCGAATGACCCGATACTCATGGGCTCCCAACCCGAAGTCCAACTCGACCCGCACCGATGAGCGGGGTGGCGCGCCTCGCCGACGCAGCGAGTCACGTGTGCCGCGGGCGGCCGGGGTCCCGTACATTGCGTAGGCGATGGCTTCGAGCAGCGTTGTCTTCCCCGATCCGTTCGGACCGACGATCCCGGTGAGCCCCGCGCCGAATTCGATGTGCGTGTCCGCATGTTGACGGAAGTTCTGCAACCGAAGCCGATGGATCTGCATTACTCGGGGAGCTCCCGGTCGGTCGCCTCAATGAGCGCGACGCCGGTCCGAACGAAGACCTCACGGTCCACTTC